>NZ_LNVH01000004.1:0-300000 GCF_002093575.1 Streptococcus oralis subsp. tigurinus
GTAGACGGATTCTAAGTATAAAAATAAACCCCTTGAGATGCTTGACTTTTAAGGGGTTTGTTTTATGTTTTATTAATAAAAGGGGCACTCGAGGGGCAATTAGAAAAAACTATCTAATGTCTTCACAAGCTTATCTTCCATATCTTGCGTTGTGTGCGAGTAGATTTCCAAGGTCATTTTAGCGTTTGAATGCCCTACTCTATCCATTATTGATTTTATTGGAAGGCCTGACTCCGCTAAAAAAGAAATGTGTGAGTGCCTAAAAATATGACTGGATAAGTTTTTTTCTATCCCGGCTTGCTTACCATATTTTTTTAAGATTTGTATAAAAGATGATAGAGTGATAGGGATATTCCATGTTTCAAAACAAAAAATATAATCTTCGCTTTCTAATGGCTGATAACGTTCGCTGAGCCTTGTTACTTGTCTTTTGATAGCTTCAATTACGGCATCAGACACCTTAATAATTCGTATAGAGTTTTTAGTTTTGGGTAGTGTCTTGATTTTATTGATAGAGTCATAATTACCTGTGATTTCAATTTTATTATTTTGGAAATCTATATTTTTTAATTGTAAAGCAGTTAACTCACCATATCTCATACCCGTCAAAGCAAGTACAATGACCATATCAGCGTATTTTTCGTGATATGAATGGCTATTTAAAGCATCTACTAAGATTTTGATTTCTTCAATTGTCAAAAATTTATTTCTTTTTTTTTCAAGGTTTTCCAAAGTTTCAGGTGGTTTTGGAATTGTAGTGTAATTAACTTCATTATTATTGATGTATGAATATCTGACTGCGTAATCAAAGATACTTTTTAATCTACTACGTACTCTGTATGCTGTATGATATCCATTATTTTCAATGATATGTTCAATTTTTTGTTGAATATATCGTCTATCAATATTAGCTATCAATGTATCCGATGGTATTTCTTTTTTCATAGTTGCATCAACAAAAGTATAATTGTGTTTTGTTGATGCTTTTACTGTTTGTGCCCATGATTTATAAAAAAGGTTATAGATTTCTTCAAATGTAATGCTTTCTACTTGTTTCGTGCTGATTTTTTTCTTTATCTTTTCCTGCAGTAAGATAGCGGCTTGATTTCTTGCCTGGGGTGTTTTTTTCTCCATCGTGACTGATACCTTTTTTAATTTCTCGGTATATGGATCTTTGTATCTCTCAAAATATTTAAACTTGCCGTTTGGCAATTCTTCCATCCACATTGATTTTACCTCACTTTTTTGTTAAAATGGGTATAAGAAAACGACCTTTTGAATGGTTGTTTCTTATACTGAAGTTCCTCACGCTCAGAGTCGCCAAACTTTGAGAGCGTGGGGATTTTTTTGTTTATGAATTATGGACGATAACATCCAAGGTTCCCATGATTCGCTGAGCGTTTTCGACTGCTTCCTTGTACTCTTTCGAAGTGTTCCTTACTGGCTTTCTAATCAAGTCAATGAATACGACTGGTTTGGTGAAGTCATTTGAAGTTACACGGATTGTCATGTCCAAAATTTTAGAGGTTGATTTTCTTTTTGCAACAATACCGCCTGCAACAGCACCAATCGCACCAAACATAGCGCCTGCAATCAATGCTTGACCAACTCCCCCTGAAACAACCGTTTGATTATTGATAATCAATTCATAGGATACTAAATCCTCGAACGAATACCAATCTGTGTCATTCTTATCTTTCTTGACCAAGGACGGTATCAAAGACAATCCCATCGTCCCCATGGCAAGACCTACTTTCGCTGTTCCTTTAATTGCTCCTCCGACCAATCCAGACGAACCTTTCGCTTTGCGTGCTCCATTTATTCGATAGGTGCGATTATATCTATCAATCTCAAGTGGTCCGACTTTATCCGTTCGTTTGCTTCTAGCAGTAGGAGTAGGAGAGACTGGTTTTGTAGTTGTTTGAGGCTGTTCTGTTTGGGGTTGGTTAGCGATAGAATAACCGCAATTTGGACAGAACTTGTAGCCCTCTACTGGATTGCCACATTCAGGACAGAATTTCATAATAACCTCCAATTTATTTTTTGTTATCTTTCTTAATTATCCTATCAATTCATAATATTCATCAATGACCATCAATTCGTCTGCGACTGTTCTAAGTTCATGTTTTTGCATGAAATGAAGATAGTTGAATGATTGATGGTCATCTGATAGTGCGAGTTCTTCTTCTAGTAGTTTATGGATCATGTGCCTATTGGCTTCATTCTCGCATCTAGTGTGGTTGTTTTGATACAGTGCGGTAGAATGTTCCAGATGTCCTAATTCGTGGTATATGACCCGTTTTTTTGCGTTTTCGGACAGTTCACGGTTTATAAAGATGATATTGATTTCTTTGATGTAGACTCCTGGTCTATGCCAGAGGTCATTATCAAAATAAGCTAGAGTGACACCGTGCAAGTCTACCAACTCTTCAATAGTCATAAGCTATCTACCTCTCAAATAAATCTCAATGATGTTTTGAATCGCGTCAATATCTTCCTCTGTAAGTGGCTTGCCATCGAAGGTCTTGGCATTCTCTGCCATCTTTCGGAGGTCGTCAGATGTGTATCCTGCGATTGTATCTCTGTTTGCAATAGAGGGATTATCCGTGCGACCTAGAAGGTAGTCGGTGGACACATTGAAGTAGTCGGCGATTTCTGAAATTCGTTCAGCGTTGGGCTTTTGAGATTTCAACTTATAGAGTGTATTTCTGCTATAACCTAAATCTTCTTCTAATTTTGTAAGAGAGATTCCACGGTTATCAGCAAGTTCTTTAATTTTTTCGTATGTCGGAAACATTGTTAAATCAACCTTTCTGAAGCATAACAAAAAATATTTCAACTTTTTGGGTGAAAATAGTTGACATATCACCCAATTAGGTGTAAAATAGTTTTTGTAAGTTGATGAGTTAGTAAAAAACGAAGTTAAACTTATCTAAAAATAAAATAGCTTTGGCGAGCGAATAAGTTGATAGATATTGTTTTATCAAGTCTTTTGATTATATTTTCATTTTAACCTTTTGGGTGAAATATGTCAAGCGTTTTATAAAATTTCTAACTTTTTTTCTTACAAAATACCAACCTGTTCCTTGACAATTGAATAGAGCATGTGAGATAATAAGGGGGAATTAAGGATTAGTTCTATATCATGGACTAGAAAAGACCCCGAGCTCACGACCAAATAAGCTTGGGGTCTTTTTTGACACTATCTATCTTTGTTTAGCCATTTATCGACTAAGCGAAGAATGACACCGACCACAATTGGTCCGATGATAGTTTTAAGGATTAGTTCCATCATGGCCTATTTCACCTCCTTTCGCAGGCGGTTTAGAAGTGCCGTTCCTATTGTATCACATGCTCTATCAATTCGATAGGGCATTTTATTTTTTTAAAAAAGGAGGGACACGAATGTCGAAAAATGAAGCTCCTCTAATATCTTTAGAGAATCTAAAAAACGATATTCAAAGTTTTGTTGAGAAGGTCGCTGATGAAGCTATTCAACAATCTGAGACATATTCGCAAGCAATTTTGCTCGTTTCGAAAAACACTAGTTTTTCAGAGCATGGCTTAGCGATGACAAAAGCTATCCAAGATGAAATCACGAAGCGCGCCTTGAATAGCAGAACAAAAAATGAGCCTATCTCTATACAGATAGACCCAGAAGGATTCAAGAATCTTAGCTATGAAGCCATTCATGATATTTCTCAAGTAACTCAATAGTAGTTATTGTAGAAATCAAACCACCGACCATCCCAAGTTGCAATCCGTCTGTATGGTCGATGTGCTTAGTAGCTTCATTAGCTTTAGCAGCAATAGCTTGCATATCTTCGTCTGTTAAAGATTCTCGGAAATCTTTAAAGGATTTCATAAGATCGCCTCCTTTCTAGCTTTATTATAGCAGAAAGCGAGGAGAGAAAAAGAAAAGAAAGGAGAGAAATATGCCAAACATGGATGGTGGACGTCAAAAAATCAGAGATTATCTGAAAGAGCATAATTTGACGATGGCGACGCTAGCGGTACAGTATAGCATGGCTCGTCAGGATGTAACGAATATCCTGAATGGTAAGCTAAAAAATCCACAAGCGAATCAGTTCATCGCTCGTGTGATTGAAGACTTTAAAATTCGGTAATTGAAACATCGAATCAGTGAGCCGTGGGGAAAATTTGAAGAGTAGGAGGTTGAAGATGAACGAAGAAGAAACAATCGAATTATTGAAATTCTTAGTGACAGACTATGGTCGAGGGTATCTAGCTGGATTAATTAGCGGGATTTCGATGTTTTTGAAAATTTTAAAAAAAGCAGAGTAAGTTCTCCGCTTTCATCAAATTATTTTGATAGCTTATCTACAGCCTTTTGAAGTTCTGTGATTCCGTTAACTGCTTGAGTAAGTTTATTAATATCAAGTTCACCTGTGAAAAATTTTGAAGTGATATCTACTTGCTGGCTTTGTTTTAAGGCATCTAGTTTCAATTCATGCTCTTTTTCAAGTCTCTGTAATTCACTTTCAGATTGTGCCTTTAATTCTTTTATTTTGGAATCGGTTTGATGTTTATTTGCGAGATAAACAAGAAACGCAGGAACGCATGAAGTTAAAAAAGTTATCAAAATTTGATTAGTGTCCATGTACTCACCTCCTTTCTGCTTATATTATAGCAAAAAGCGGTAGAGAAGTTAAAGGAACTCATGGAAGGTTAATAAAATATGGAACAATACAATTTACCTAAAATCGAAATTGAATGCGAAGAATTTACTACTCATCAAGATAGCCATTTTAAGTATCCAAGACATGAATATCATTTTGCTAATGGTTATGGTGCCAGTGTAATTCACAACAAGTATTCTTACGGGCTTGAATTGGCAGTCGTCAAACACAACAAGAAAACAGGTTTGTGGGACTTGGATTATGAGTCAGGAATAACCGATGACGTGATTGGATACATTAATGGCAAAGAAGAATTGGAAGAAATTCTTATTAGAATTTCAAATTTATAAACAAAAAAAGCACCTAACAATGTCAGGTGCTCAACAAAATATTCATCTAAAGTATAACACGAAAGGAGAAAAAATGGAAGCAGTTGAAATTGTAAGAATTAAAGATGTAATCATCGAAAAGGTTTCGGCTAATGATGAAGAATTAGAACACATCTTTGGATGCTCAAAGCGACAAGCGGGAGACATGAGACGCGAGATGAAGAAGCTGCCTAGCCAACAGAAGCATCTTAGGAATGATGGCCAACTTGTCACGATTAAAGGTTTTGATGCCTACCTGCAATACAGAGGCAGTCGAGATTGGAAAAAAGAAATGGTGAAAAGCAAGAAAATGAGGTCAGTCGGATGAACCTACTAACAAGAATTAAAAACTACTTTTCGGAAGATGTCGAAGAAACCAATCTCGACTGGAAAGAGGTCGCTCTGGACCTCAATCAATCACTGATTGAATCACAGGAAAAACTTCAAAATGCCAATCAGCGTATTGCTGATCTTGAAAAAATTGTAGCAATCTACAAAGAAAAGGAGAATGTAAAATGATGGAATACATTTATCTGGTAACAATCGTAGGAATCGGTCTATGGTCGCTAGTAAATACGCTGGATGACCACGCTGAAATGAAACAGCAAGAGCGCCAGCTGATGGCAAACAATGTCGCACGGATGAACCTGGGAAATTCAGATAAGCAATTTACGTACGACGTGCAACCGCCTGAAGGGTTGAAATAAGGAGGAGAAACATGACACAAGCGGAACGAATTAGGGAATATTATAAAGACCACCCTACTGCCTCATATGATGAAGTAGCTGAGGTTGTCGGTACAACAAATAGCAATGTAAGGGCAAATTTAGCCAAGGACGTCAAGGCGGGCAGATGTATCCGCTTGGAAGATAAGTCATACGATTACTCGCCTTACTATAACCATACACAGGCACTCACTGAATTAGTGGATTGGAAGAATGACACTAGACGAGAGTGGGTGGGAATGCTGACAAGAGCAGCAGAAAAAGAAACGGATAGCAACGTTATGCGTCTGTTGATTAAAGAAGCTAACAAATTAATGAAAGAGGTAACGAAATAATGGCAACACTTTACGAACTAACAGGACAATTCCTTGATATCTATAACTTGGAATTAGACGAAGAAACTAAACTAGATACGCTTGAAAGTATCGACTGGAATAGCGACTACGAAAACAAAGTAGAAAACTATATCAAGGTTATGAAGAACCTTGAAGCAGACATTGAAACACGCAAAGCAGAAATCACGCGCTTGACTGAATTGAACAAGGCTGATGAAAAGAAAAAAAAGCACATGAAAGATACACTTTCAGCAAGCATGATCCTGACAGGCCATGAACGAGTAGACACACCACTTTTCAAAGTATCATTTAGAAAATCTCAAGCCGTAGAGGTAGACGAAACAGTCTTACCAGAAGCCTACAAAGTTGCAACTTGGAAGCCAGATAAAAAACGGCTCAAAGAAGACTTGAAAAATGGGCTTGAAATTGTCGGTGCAAGTTTAGTAGAAAGGAAGAATTTGAGTATTAGGTAAGAAGATATGAAAATTCTAGCAATCGATCCAGCATCCAATAAGATTGAAACTTCAACAACAGGGATTGTCTTACTAGATAATGCGAGATTAGTCAATAGCTGGGTTGTCTCTTATGGTATGAGAGGTTTCGCTGATTGGTTTCACGAAATCGGAAAAAATCTTGAATTCGATGTAGTGGTTGTCGAGGAATTTAGAATCAGAGATAACGACAGCTCAAAAGATAATAGTGTGTTAGAAACTATCGCATATATCCAGTTGTGCTATCCAGATGCCATTCTTCAGTATAACGGTGGGTACAAATCAGATATTCCAGACGACCTTTTAAAAATCTTAGGTCTTTGGAAGTTCGAAAAGAGTCATCACCAGGACATACGAGCAGCAGCAAGACTCGGACTATTTTGGGCAATGAGAAATGACATTGAAGAAGTCATTCAAGATATTGGAAAGGTGGTGAGTGAGTATAACAATAACGTTAAGAAAGTGGCAAGCTGAAGCAGTCAAAAGAAGTGACCACTTATCAAATGGAATCTTTTTAGAGGCTCTTGGGGGCAGAGGTAAAACTATCTGTGCGCTTGCTATCGCGAAACACAAGAAAGCTAAGAAAATCATCATCACCAATAACCGACTGGCCATCCTGAATGGTTGGATAGATGCAGTCAAGTTTATGAATTTTGATAAAGATGTTGAGATTATCATTAAGACAGATAGGTATCTTCAAAATCAGGTCAAAAAGGAGCATAAATTAGACTGTGATGTGCTGATAGTGGATGAATGGCAGAATATGTCATCCGATAAGCAAGTGGCATTGTATCGCAAAATAAAGCGTAAATACACGATAGGCCTTTCAGCAACACCAATCAGAAAAAAAGGACAAAATTTCTATCCGCTTGAAAATACGGTGTTTGGTCGGGCAACACCTAACAATAAATTTAATTGGCAAAAGACCCACGGAAAAATGGTCTATGATCCATTCAGCTATTCGAAAGAGAAGTGGGAAGATTTCAGGAATTATGAAAGTTATATAGCAAACTTGCCGAACTTTTTCCGCTGGGAAGAAATCGAAGAAATCGAAAATGCAGTTGAGAATAACGGTTTTGAGATTAAGTTTTATCAAAAGACAATCGCACCTGGAAATCCAGAAAAACTTGCTGAGTTTAGAAAATTAAACCTAGTCACAGTAAATGGTAAAACTGCCATGGCTAAGCAATCTTTTGGAAGGAATACCTTCGAGCGCTACCTAAACCAAACTGGTGTAGATGTTGATTTCCCTAAATTAAGAGCAGTCAACAAAGACACCCCCTTAATGCTAGAACTTGACGGACTAATTGAGCGAGCACCACACGATATGCTGATTGTCAGCAAGTCCAAACAGATTGTAAATGTTATCCGTGAAAGACATCCAAACATTGGTATCTGGACTGGAGACGTACAAGAAAGTCTAGACAATCAAATAGTCGTAGCTACCAGTCAAGTCTTAGGCGTAGGTGTTGACGGACTACAACACAAATACCAAACCATCGTCGTACTAGATCCAGTTGAAGAAGGATCTGGAGAATACGATGATTACCGACAGTTGCTTTGGCGCATAACAGGAAGTCGACAGCAACATGATGTAAATGTAATTGAATTTTATTATAAAGGAGTATAAATCTTGTTTAAATTACCAGAAAACAAACCACAAATTCCCAAAGACACCCCTCGCAACTATTTCATCTATGGTGAAACCATGAGCGGTAAGTCTTATCTCGCTAATGAATTTCCGAATCCGATTGTATTAAATACAGATGGAAATGCAGAAGCTAACAGCGTACCTAGTATTCAACTACTGAATGAAAAAGACACCTCTGGACGAATTACTAATTCGGTTATCAAGCAGTTAGGAGAAATTCTTCTGGCACTTCAAACGCAAAAGCATTCCTATGAAACAGTTGTAGTCGATGTAATCGATGATGTCATTGAAATGATTAAGATTGCAGTTTGTGACGAATTGACACCTGCTGGAAAACCTCGCTTGAAATCCTTATCAGAAGTTCCATACGGTAAAGGTTATGATTTCTTCAATCAAGCCATTACAGAATTAGTAATTGACCTTAAAGCTTTACCAATGAATGTTATCTATATCAGTCGCCAAATCTCTGAATATGATGATAACGGTAACGCAACTAAGGATAAACCAAGCTTGAAAGATAAGTATGTGAACCTTATTAATGGTAACTCTGACTTAATGATCCATACTGAGAAGATTGGAAGTAACTACAACCGCGAAGTTGACCGCAAGCGCAAATCTTACTACACTGACCAGGTTGATGATAAGAAAATCTTGAAAATCTTAACAACAATCCGTGGTGCGTTGACACCTGCTAAAACTAAAAAAGTTGAAAAAACTGAAACAACAAACACTAAACCGACTGCAGCAGTAGAACAAAAAGAAGATGCAGCAGTTAGAGAACTATTTTAAGAATTAAAGGAGAAACAAAATGAGTTTATTAGATATCGCAAAATCAATCAAAAAAGAAGGCTTTGACCCACGTAAAGACAGCGCAAATGGACCTGGTCCTATTCCAGCTGGAACTTATCCAGTAATCTTGAAAAAAGCAACCTTTAATGTCGCAGAAAGCGGTTGGGAGAGTTTGGGTTATCAGTTCGAAATTCGAGGCGGAGACCACATCGGGCGTTCTGAATTTGCCACATTCGGGACTTTGACAGAGTGGAAAGGTAAAAGTCTTGAATGGGCAGTACAACGTACTATTAAATTCTTCCAAAAAACAATTGTATTAAGTGGTGACCAGGTTATGACTGATGATTTCGTAGACGGCAAGAGCATGGAAGAAGCGCTTCAACGTAAAGCGGTTGGGTCTTACTTCAATCTGATTATCACTGTAACTAAAGGCAAAGATGGTCGTGAGTTCCGTAGCTATGACCTTGAAGAAGACACCATGCAACCTGTAAATGTAGAAGAAATTGAGGATGATGGTTTGCCATTCTAAAAAAATAAGGAGTTAAGATATGCCGTCTATGAAAGACTATGCCTTGCAGTATCAAAAATTAGGCTTTTCAGTCATTCCAATCAATCCTAAAAACAAGATGCCATTGATTGAATTTGCTGATAAACCTGCCATGACTGCAAGTGAAATTGAAACCTTTTGGGATGGCTTTCCTAATGCCAATATCGCTTTAAAAACAACTAACTTCTTTGTCATTGATATCGACAAGCACGGTAAGTCAAATGGTTTTGACTCTCTCAAGAATTGGGAATACTTAAAACTGATTGAACCGACTCTACAAGCTAAAACTGCTAGTGGTGGGAAACATCTATTTTACTTCAAAAGAGAGGATGAACCTATCACACAGATGATTGGGTTCTTACCAGGTGTTGATATCAAGGCTCACGAAAATAACTATGTGTTGGTCGCACCATCGGCAACAGATAAAGGGCAGTATGAGTGGGATTTAGAAAAATCAAAGGAAGGTGGAACAATCGTAACACCTTCCAGAGATTTAATCAGAGCTATAAAGAAAACCTACGGCAAGACACACGGTTATCGATATGACGGTACAGACGGTTTAAGAGACTTAGCTAGACGGTCTTACACACGAGATCGCACGCAAACAACCGACCTTTTTGAAACCATCGCGCTTGGTTTTGGTGATGAAGGTGGGAGAAATGATAAACTAGCAAGCTTTGTCGGTAGTCTATTATATCGAGCAGTAGATGATGATGTAGTTATTCAACTAGCTAGACTAGCAAATGCAAACAGTCAAAATCCTTTGCCTGAAAAGGAAATGATGCGTACTGTTGAAAGTATGATAAAGAAAGATAGGAGGTGAGAACGATTGGTGATGTAGTAAGTATAAATTCACAAGATAAGATGATTTTAAATGATAAAGGCGCAATCAAGGCCAATAGTCCGATGAATGTGTTGGCATCATTTAAAGCTGATGACCAGTTAAGTCTCTATCTAAAACACAATGATTTTTCGCAAGAACACGAACTACTAAAGGATATCAAAATAGGAAACACCTTCTTTAAAAAAGGCGAATTACCTTCCAACTTTGATTCGGTTGTTAAGGTTTATTTTGAAAGTGTATTAGGAGTTGCTTATTCAAACCAAGCGATGCTGGATGGCATGGAAACCTTCTTCTCAGAGAGGTCATACAACCCAGTTATCGCATATATGGAAAGAGCTGCAGAAAATTGGGATGGTCGCAAACGAATTGACCGTATGCTTCAGGTCTATCTCGGTGCTGATGACAACCCTTTAATCTCAAAGATTGCTGAGATGTGGTTAGTCGGTGCAGTTGCTAAAGTGTATGATCCGTTTGTTAAATTTGACTACGTGCTAGATTTAGTTGGTGGTCAGGGTGTTGGGAAAACCTCACTCCTTCAAAAGTTGGGTGGTAAGTGGTATACCGATTCAGTTACAGACTTTGCAAACAAAGACAATTATGACATCATGCTGAAATCTTTGATTGTAAATGATGATGAAATGGTTGCTAGTAACCGAATGAGTTTTGCTGAAACAAAGGCCTTTATCTCAAAAACTAGCTTACGTTTCCGCAAACCTTACATGAAGCGTACTGAAGAATTCGCTAAAAACTTTGTACTCGCACGCACAACAAATCAGAAAGAATACCTCAAGGATAAAACTGGTGAACGTCGATTCTTGCCTGTACTCGCAAATGTCGAAAAGCAAAAGAAACACCCTATGGAAATCGAACCTGAAACAATCGAACAAATTTGGGGCGAGGCGGTCACAATCTATCGTGCTGGTGCTGATTTGATGTTCGATAAGAAGACCGAAGAAGAATTGGAAGCTTATCAAGAGACATTCATGTATCGTGATGAAGTCGAATTACAAGTGCTCGAGTATCTTGAAATGCCTATCCCTGATAATTGGTCAAGCTGGTCAATTCAACAACAACATCAGTATACAAGTAAGTATTTTGATAATAGCAATGAATTTGAACCTGGCAAAAGAAAGTTGACAAACGTTTCAACAAGAGAAATGATGTATAACTTGTTCATGAGAAATTCAAATGATAAAAAGCTATCAACTAAAATCAACATGATTATGGACAATCATCCTGATTGGCAAAAGGGTCAGTTTCGAATTGGCGGAAAAAATACAAAAGGTTTTAAGAGAATTATACAAAAATAGATCGGTTGCGTTTTAAAGTTCTGTCGGTTGCATCGGTTGCATCTATAGAGAAGAACGGTTGCATGCAACCGATATGCAACCGATAAATTGAAAGAACGGTTGCACCCTTAAACCCTTGATAATACTGATTTTTTTATACTATTTTTATATAATGCAACCGATGCAACCTATATTTTATAAAAAGTATATTTAATAATAGTATATAAAGAGAAAGCCTATTAAATAAGGATTCTTAAATTTTATTTTTTAAATTTTGTTTTCTATCGGTTGCACGGTTGCATTAAATTTATTTTGTAAAAATTGATAAAAAAATGAATAAAAAAACGGACGTACTCAAATGAAATACAACAAACAAATAATGATTGACGGGTTGAAGCGGTCAATCGAGCAAGCGAGCGTAAAAATTGAAAAATTATCTGAACCTTGCGTGAAGTCGCTTGTGCACTCACGTTCTGCTGAATGTGATTTTTGGAAGAAAAAACTTAAGAAAATGGAAGCACAGTTGGAGGAATTGGAAAATGAATCAGGAAGAATTGATTAATGCCCCACGGATTTTGTTCCCCGTCGGAACAGAGGTTTTAATAAAAGGGAAGATAGTTGGCTTAAAGGCGGTTCACGCAGATGAAGCTCCACGCTATGTTAAGAACATACTAGCACGATTGCGAGAATTGCCATTGCATAACAGAGAGGTTTGGTTGAAAGTTATCATGAGTGAATTTAAACAGGATTTTAGCCATGCAAAATGGCGTGAAGGCTACGAGCAAGGAAAATTTGAGGGTGTGGTTGAATGTGAGAAAGTTACCATTCCGCAGTTTGTTGCGGATTGGATTGCCAATGTAAAAAGAAATGGTTTTAAATTCAGAAATACTTCAGGATACTATGAAGAGATAGCACCTAGCGATGATGTGTATCGTGTTATGTACTATATTTTCAAAGAGGGTATTGTGGGAGAAAAAATAAAATCTTGGATCAATGAAAACAGAGATCTCTTCGCTCGTGCATGGCTTGACGGATACGAGGTTGAGGAGGAGAAGCGGTATCGGGTGAAGATTAAGAATATGTCAGAAGAAAATACATATCTGACATTTAGATTTGGCCATACATGGATGTTGAGCAATTTTGAAGAAAGCGAGGAATTCCGCTTGCACCACACCCGAAAAGAACTAGAAGACGCCAATTTCGGCTGGGTATTCGATTGTCCTGGTATTGAGATTGAGGAGGTGGAGTGATGAATCTTAGACAAAAAAGAAAACACTACAAATATTCTTATCGATATTTTATAGCTTACTATTCCGAGAATACTAAAGAATTTGTTATCCACTGTCCGAAAAAATATAAGAAAACGCTCAAAAGAAAACTCAAAGTTAACAAAAATTATGATTACGATGAATGTTGTAGGAAGTATTGGTTATACGAGGAATTTCACGGTAACATGCCAAAATTCATGAGAGAAACGGAGGTTGAGTGATGGAAGATGAGGTTTGGTTAGAGTGGATTGCCGAGGTTATGGCAACTAAGCCTGTTGGTAATGAACTGTTAGACAGCCAACGAGGTCAAGAAGTAGTTGACTTGCTATTGGATTTGGAAAGAGCTGATTTTAATTGGCATCGAGGAGACGCAGATGTTTTCTGGATAGATGCTCAGATGTGTATCAAGTACAAATTAACTAATGCTGAGATTAAATTCTTAGCAACTCATCAACCAGGTGTTGTGAATTATAAGAAACACGCAAAAGAAAGAAATGCTTATGCAGAGATGATGAGAGGTCTTGAAAAATTGAAAGAACTCAACTTTCCAGAAATTTATAATCATTCATTATCTCCAGAAGAAGAAAAGAAAAAATTTGAAGAAGAGATGGGTGTTGAGCAAAATTATGTATCACCTTATCAAAAATTAGATGAAATTGAAAAGCGATTTTACGAAAACCAATTTTTATTTGGTCAAAAAGTGATGCAAGGTGCAATGAGTATTGTTTCGAGTGATAAGAAAATTGCTATTGAGAATTTCTTCAACGTCGGAAGTCATCGAATTAAATTCACAGTTGAGGAGGTAACGGAATGAAATGACCAAACAGATACCCTTACACACGAAATCAGTGGGTTGAAGAAACCGTTGATCACTATACATATAAAAATGACATTTGTTATACAAGTCATATTTTAGAAAATAGACTTACTGGAGAAATTAAGAGCAAGGAGTAGAGTGATGGAAGAAGTTATTATGGCTACGTTGCCTAACAAGGAATTAAATCGTTTGATTAAAATTGAAATCGCAGTTGAGAATTTAATTGAAAATGGGATTCTTGATGAAGATTTGTTCAATGAGTATTTGAAAGAAATATAGATTGAGGAGGTAAAATGAAAAGATTCATCGCAGTATGGATTCTGCTATCTGCTGGGTTGAATATCTGGCAGAGTATCCAGATTAAGAAATTAGAAGAAAAGCGCCCGATGCTCATCTACAAGGCAGATAATCAAGGCGCAGAAATTAAAGGCAGAGTCGTCCACAAGGAGAAGATTGGCGATCTGCATACAATCACTATTAAAAATTATGGGATTTTCGTATTTGAGAAAGATAAGACAAGATGGGTTTGTGGATATAGTTTTGACTTTTATCTTGAAGATGAAAATGCAACTATCATGCAATCAACAGGAATCCTTGACAAGAATAGTCAGGAAATCTTTGAGGGGGATGTAGTTAGACAAGTACGAACCCAGCCAACAACGGAAAATGAAGTAATTATAGGTGTTGTAACTATGATTGAGGGCACTTGGCTGATTATGAATGATAATGAGCAATTAGCAAGTGAATTGTGGTCAGAAACTGACGAAAACGAAATCATCGGCAATATCTATGAAAATCCAGAGCTTTTTGAGGCAGAAAAATGAAACCAGAAAAAAATGACAACATAAACAAACCAAGCCACTACCAAGGTTCAAAAGGCCTTGAAAGTATCGAAGTGATTGATAACTTCATTGGCAACTTGCCAGGTAAGGCAGCATGGTGTTGGGGCAATGCTATCAAGTATCTATTGCGTTTCCAAAAGAAAAACGGTCTCGAAGACCTGAAGAAAGCACGCAAGAACCTTGATTGGCTTATCGAGGAGATGGAACATGGGCAGGAACAATCGAGAGTACGCTCTGTATGACGGTGAAAGGTTCATCACTTGCGGGACGATTAAGCAAATCTGTCAAGAAACTGGTTTAAAGAAAGGAACCTTGTCATTTTACAAGTCGCAAAAGTACAGAGACATACTTAAAAATCCAGATGAAGGAATGATACTGATTGAAATCGAGGAGGATGAATGACGATAAATATCAAGCAACGATTGAAAGCATTACAGTACATTGATATCAAAGCGAAGTCAAAGCATCAAGAAATTATCAGCTTGAAGTCAGGTATTTTGAGAGGGCAACAGTTCGACAACATGCCGAAGTCGAAAAGCAACACGAACCACTCTGAAGAGTTGAATATTTCGATTATCGTTAAGTCTGACGAATTGTATCGAGAGATTCAATCTCTATACAGAGAGCGTGACGACCTTGTGAGAGCTATTGAGTCGCTTGATGATCCAGTAGAGAACATTGTCATGCGACTACTCTACATTGATGGGCTTTCGTGGAAAGAGGTTGAAAGAAAGCTGCGGTGCAGTCCTGCGACCATACAAAGAGCACGAGATAAAGCAATAGCTAAATTAGTTAAAATATTTGATAATAACGATAGTAAATGATAATTGCAAAGTGATATTATTGTATTGTCAGCAGTACGTGAAGCGGACTGATGTCTCCTTTAATAATTTTTTTTGTAATGGCACCAGGGACAAGCCAGTGATTTCCTCTTTGTCTTTTTGGGTTCAATCCTTGATGTCGTTATTTTAGGCTTTTAGTGTAGCGGTAACACAACAGTCTCCAAAACTGTTATCGTAGGTTCGATTCCTGCAAAGTCTGTGAGAGGTCTTACATCAAGTCACACATTGTGTGGCTTTTTTGATTTTTTGAATGGAGGTGATGGAATGGCGTTGACAAAATTGCAGAAGAAATTTGCTGAGGGTATTGCATCGGGAATGAAACAAGGGCAAGCAGCTCGTTATGCTGGATATTCTGAAAAATCAGCAGATACACAAGCTTACAACAATATGAAAAACGTTGAAATCCTTGAATTGGTCGACGAGTTATTAAATGCTGAAAAATCATTGCTAAAACGCAGATTTTCCGGACTTGCCTCTATCGCAGTTGATAAAACACTTGATATTTTGCAAGATAAGGATGTGCCAGCGCAATCTCGACTTAATGCGGCTAAGATGATTCTGGATTATGCAGGCATGGAAGAGCCAAAGCACATCAATGTTGCTGCAGATGTCACTACGCAGTCAAATCCGCTGGAAGGATTAACAACTGACGAATTAAGGAAGTTGATTGATGATGGATAAAACAGTAATCAAGCAACAAGCCCGTTTTGAACTGGCGCGTCGCGATTTCTTTTATTATTGTCATCTAATGGCAAGCGATTTTTATAAGCCGTCTCGTAAATACTTAGTTGAGCTTTGTAATGATTTGCAAGGCTTTTTGAGTGATAGCGAACACAATGTATTGGTTATCAATGAACCACCAAGGCACGGAAAATCAAGAACAGCAGGTATGTTTGTACAATGGCTATTAGGAAATGATAACAACAAAAAGATAATGACAGGCTCATACAACGAAACGTTATCAACTGTGTTCTCAAAGAATGTCAGGAACGATATTCAGGAAACGAAAGCAGATAAAGGCGTTGTTGTGTTTAATGATATCTTTCCAAAAACGCATATCAAGTATGGTGACGCTGCTATGAATTTGTGGAGTCTTGAGGGAGGGTATAATAATTATCTGGCTACAAGTCCCACTGGTACAGCAACTGGTTTTGGTGCTGATATTATCATTGTTGATGACCTTATCAAAAATGCCGAAGAAGCTAACAATGCCACTGTTTTAGAAAAACATTGGGAGTGGTTTAGAAATACTATGCTATCTCGTCTTGAAGAAGGCGGAAAAATTATTATCATCATGACGCGTTGGCATTCACAAGATTTGGCAGGCAAGGCGCTGGCTGAACTTCCTAAATCTGATTATAAGGTCAAGCACATCAGTATGAAGGCTTACGACGAAGCAACAGATACAATGCTTTGTGATGAGGTCTTGAGTAAACAGGCATATCTTCAAAAAACCCAAACCATGGGGGCTGATATTGCATCAGCGAACTACCAGCAAGAACCTATTGACATCAAGGGTAGGTTGTACAGTGAGTTTAAAACTTATGACATCAAACCAAAATTTAAGCGGATTGGTGCTTATACAGATACAGCAGACACAGGTAGCGACTACTTATCGAGCTATATCTATGGTGTAACTTCTGATAATGAAGTCTACATTCTTGATGTTGTGTTTACCAAAGAACCTATGGAAGTCACCGAACCGTTGCTTGCTGGGAAGTTATCGGAACATGATGTAAATACATGTGACATCGAAAGCAACAATGGCGGACGCGGATTTGCTCGAAACGTTGAGCGATTGACACAATCAAACTATAACAATCATTACACGATTTTTAATTGGTTTCATCAGTCGCAAAATAAACAAGCTCGCATTTTAACGAATGCGACATGGGCAATGGAGCATATTTATTTTCCTGACAATTGGCGGCATAGATGGCCAGAATTATACCAGGAACTAATGACATATCAACGCGAAGGTAAGAACGCACATGATGACGCAGCGGACGCTTTGACAGGTATTGTCGAAAGCGTGAATAACAAACTGAAGATGAAAGCCAAAGTCAAACGTAAATCCCGCTATGGCTTTTAGAAAGGAATTAAATGTATCAGATTTTAACTTATCCACGGGATGGATATGACGAAACAGCTTTGAGCAAAGAATTGATCTACAAGCTGATTCGCAAGCACACACAAGAACGCAGTCACTTGCAGAAATTGAAGAAATATTACTTGGGCGAGCATGCTATCCTGAATCATACGAGAAGAAATCAGAATGCGCCGAATTATAAGACTGTAGCCAATCACGCTAAAGATATCGCAGACACATCTACAGGCTACTTTATGGGCAATCCTATCAAGTATAACAACACTGCTGAGAGCGACCTTGAGCCTTTACTTAAGGCTTTTGATGGTGCTGAAATCGACCAAGTGGATGCGCAGAACGCTCTGAACATGGCCATCTATGGACGTGCTTACGAGTACATCTATGCGAAAGAGGGATTGACTGAGCTTGATTCGACCAGCGTTGATCCTGAGAATGTGTTCCTGGTTTACGATGATAGCATCGAACGCAAGGCCTTGTTTGCAGTTTATTACTACGAGATTAAAGACGATACGAAAGATGCGACTAAGTATCAAGCTGAAGTCTTTACACAGAACTTGCACTATCATATCGTGCTGCGTGATTCGAGCATGGGAACAACTCAGAATGAGCAAGTAGAACCTCACAACCTCGGACAAATCCCAATCATCGAATATCGCAATAATCATTTTGCGATTGGAGATTATGAGCAACAAATCAGCTTGATTGATGCTTATAATTCGTTGATGGGTAACCGTGTAAATGACAAAGAGCAAGCAGTCGAGTCTATTCTTGTGTTGTATGGTGCACAGTTAGCTGACAATCTAGAAGATGCTAGAGAGGCAATGAGTATTCTTGCTGAAGAAGGTCTTTTGGAATTGCCGGCAGATGCCAAAGCTGATTTTTTAAAGAACGCTCTGGACGAGAATGCAACTGAAATCTTACGTAAAGCCTTGAAGGAAGACATCTACACATTCAGCCATGTGCCGAATTTGACAGATAAGAACTTCGCAGGCAATAGCTCGGGTGTAGCCATGGAATTCAAGCTACTAGGTCTTGAAATGATAACTAAGACGAAAGAAGCGAATTACAAGCGAGGTCTTAGACAGCGGATTGCTATCTTCGCTCACTACTTGGGCATGCAGCAGATTGCTCTTGAAGCTCATTCAATTGTGCCACAGTTCAGCCGTGGACTTCCTAAGAACTTGTTAGAGTTGTCACAGATTATTAATAATCTTGAAGGTAAGGTCTCACTTCGTCAGCTTATTTCGCTCTTGCCATTCGTTGAAGATCCTGACGCTGAACTTGAAGAACTCGAAGAAGAGAAAGAGAAGAATAGGGACCGTGTGCCATTCTTTAACCAGGCTAACACGAAGCCAGACGAAGAGGTGACAGATGAAGAACGAGGACTATTGGGCGAAGAGGAAGGCTAATCTCATCTATGAGCAGATGGATAAGGCTGAGAAGCAAGCAGACAAGTTTGACGAGATTTACAAGCAATCTAAAGCATATTTAGACAAGCAAATTAACAAGATCTTTGATAGATTTCAGCGTGATTATGGCTTGAGCGAGCGTGATGCTCGTCAGGTCCTAAAGAACATGAAAGACCAAAAGGACCTTGCAGAACTTCGTAAGGTTCTTGAAGCTAGACCGAATGACCCGAATATTCAACGACTGCTTGCTGATTTAGACAGTCCAGCTTATGCTTATCGCATGAAGCGTTTAGAGCGTCTAAACGATGATTTAGACCGCATGCGTGAGTCGATTTACCACTCCGAGAAGACGGGCTCAGATGCCTTTTACAGCGACCTGATGAAGGATAGCTATTACAAGGCTACTTTTGACCTGCAACAGCAGACGGGACTGGCTTATAGTTTCTCTAATCTCCCTGAAACTGAAATCAAGCGTCTAAAGACTCTTAAATGGACAGGAGAGGGCTATTCGGATAGGATATGGGAAAACACAGGGGCGCTCGCTTCAAGCGTGAAGGACGAGCTCCTAGTGAGTCTCATGACGGGTCGCAGTGTAAGAGATACATCTCAAGCAATCGCTGAAAGATTCGGAGTAGGTCAAAACAACGCAAGGCGCTTGGTTCGTACTGAGTCAGCTTTTTTTCACAATCAGATGGAACTGCTCAGCTATGAAGATGCTGAAATCACTAAGTACAAATTTGTGGCAGTATTGGACAGACGGACGTCTGAAATTTGCCAAGAACACGACAACAAGGTCTATGATACGGACAAGGTTGTTCCTGGTGTGAACTATCCACCCATGCATCCGTGGTGTAGGTCTACGACTATCGCATATGATGACGATATCGACTACAGCAAGCTAGAGCGACGAGCAAGGAATCCCAAGACGAACAAAGTCGAGTATGTGCCTGCGGATATGAGTTATAAAGAGTGGTATAGCAAGTATGTGGATGGAGAGGGAGTTGGTAAGATTGACTTTTCCAAGCTTACTTCCGAAGAAATCAATAATCTTGATTTTGATGATCTTTTAAAATATTTTGACTGGGCAGCTGAACAAGACGCTTTAAAAGAGAAAGCAGAGCAAGCAGCTTTGCAAGCACGAGAGGATAACGTTTCTTTGGCACGACGTGATCTGGTAGATCGTTTAGAAAAGAGACTTAGAACAACGAATTTTGTTGATGTCTTTGGAGAAGAAAATGCACAAGGTCTTTTAAGAGAATTGCGTTTCTTCCCGAATGATGATTTTGTGCAATCTCTCTACGGTTCAATCGATAAATTATCTTTTGCTAAAGTAAAAGAAATGTCTTCTCATGTGTCTGGTACACAAGTTAATTTGGCAAAAGGCGATTTTATTTACAACAAGAAATTTAATCAGAAAGCACATTCAATCGTTCTTCATGAATTGACTCATGGCATCGATAATATCGCAACTTACTTTGGCGCACCTGAATTAGGAGCTAAAGCATTTAGCAGTCAGTACGACTTGTACAATGTCATAAAGAAAGATATGGACAATTATATTTTCGGGGATATAAAGCTCAAAAGAGGAGCGTCTATGGATGAGAAACGAGACTTCTTTAATCTTCGTCAAGCTAAAGTAAGAGATTTCAAATCAGAATTACTTGAACTAGCAAAGAAACTAAATCCGGAAATTCGTCCCGAAGAAAATGCAGAGGTTGCCGCATTTGCATCAGATATGATGAGTTCTTTCAGAAGCGCGGAATATGGTTCTCAGCCTTTCAATCATTCGGATTCGTACTGGAAAGATAAAACACATCGAGGGATGGAATTTATTGCGGAATATACTCAAGCTCAAATGACCCCTGAAATAAAATCGTTTTATGACAAAGTTTTTCCAAATTCTGTTAAGATATATAATGAAATATTCAAAGATATTTCAAGATTGCAGCTAGAAGACAAAAAACCTTTAAAATGGTAAGGAGGTCAGGATGTTTTTTTGGAAGAATGAAAAAATTTATAATCAATTCAAAAAAATCAGCGAGCGATACAAGTCTCATTTTGGCGAAGATTTTCCTGTATATTTGATAATCCCTTTCGAGGTAGACGAGGAAGCTATTTCAAAATATAATTCAGTCGTGGATTCGTGCATTAAAAAAAATGAAGCATTTGAAAAACCGATTGATTACGACGACAGAATTTATTAAGCACCTAGAGTTTTCTAAGTGCTTTTTTATGTTCAGAAAGGAGAGCTTGATGAATAAGTACAAAAAGTTGATAGAATTGATTGAAGGTAATGGCCTTGAAATTCGATCTAATAAATGTTACGACCCACAGAGCGCTTGGCATGGTGAGGAGTTGTGGATTGTCGATAAGAAAAAACAAAATAAAATTTTTGATTTATCAGGTAACGGTTACTGTTTTCACGACGATAAAGTTGATGAAGCCATTGACGAAGTTGAAAAGTATTTGGAGTTTAAAAACATGAATACTTTTGACGCTTTCAAAAAATGGGTAGAAAAGAATGCTAAACCTCAAGAGGATGTATAGAAAGGAGTAAAAAGTATGTTCATCTGGGAATGGGTACTAATCGCCTTCGGGTGGTTGGTATTTTTGGGGTTATTCGTGATTATTGCAGGAATTATTCTTGCGATTTTAACAGGTTTCAAAAACAGAAAGTAGGTGATCCGACATCTTGACTTGCAGGAATAGACTGCTATAAGTTGAAGTAAGGAGTTTAACAATGAAAGTGAAAGAACTTTGCAAAGTGATAGAGAAAGAGTCTTATGTGACTGTTGAACATCACGGTAAACAATTAGAGGGCGACTACCCTTGTTGCTTTCTTGATTGTGAGTTAGAAGTTAAAAGAGTTTCAGTCATAATTGGAGACGTTATCTTAATAGAAACCTAACCGTATGGAATTCCGTACGGTTTTAATTTTGTCCGAGCATTGACGACACTAAAAGCCATGGAATTATACAGTCGGGGACGACTTTAAAAATAGGAGGTTCGCAATGAACGAAGAAACACAAACAGTCGAAACGGTTGAAGAACAAAAGGTGCCTGCAGAACCTGCACAACAACTGCAAGACGAGAAGAAGTACACGGATGCAGATGTCGATGCTATCATCGATAAGAAATTTGCTAAGTGGAAATCTGAGCAAGAAGCCAAGGAAAACGAAGCTAAGAAGCTTGCCAAGATGAACGCTGACCAGAAACAAGAATATTTGTTAGATCAGCGTGAGCAAGAACTAGCTAATCGTGAACAAGCAATTGCTCGCAAGGAATTGACCGCAGAGGCTAAGACGATGCTAAGTGAACGTGGCTTACCAGTTGAATTAGTGGCCGTGGTTGATTTGTCAAACGCTGAAGCCGTGACTGAATCGGTCGCAAGCATTCAGAAAACGTGGGAGGATGCAGTCCAGAAAGGCGTATCTGACCGCATGAAAGGTAGCGCACCTATTAAGACTGCGCCACAGCAATCAACAGGGCTTTCAAGAGCTCAATTTTTCCAAATGAGCCATTCAGAAAAGGCTGCATTGAAGCAATCGAACCCTGAATTGTATAACTCATTTTTGAATTAACTAACAAGGAGAATTTAATATATGGCACAAACTAAAATCGCAAATCTCGTAAATCCCGAAGTGATGGGAGATATGATTGCAGCTAAACTACCAAAGAAATTGCAAGTAATTCCATTTGCAGCTATCGACCGCACGCTTGAAGGCGTACCAGGAAACACAATCACAGTTCCATCTTACACATATATCGGTGATGCTGAAGATGTAAACGAAGGTGTGGAAGCTGGTGTTGTTGTTCTCGGAACATCTACTAAGACCGCTACAATCAAGAAGGCTATGAAGGCAGTTGAGTTGACAGACGAAGCAGTTCTTTCAGGTTATGGTGATCCAGTTGGCAATGCTGAAAACCAACTTGCACTCTCAATCGCATCTAAAATTGACAACGATGCAATGGATGCTCTTTTGAAAACAAACACTCGTAAGTTTGACTCAAAAACAAAAGCAATCAGCTACGATGTAATCGTTGATGCTATTGATTTGTTTGAAGAAGAAGTCAATACTGAAAAGGTTATGTTTGTCAATCCAAAACAAGTCACAACTTTGCGCAAAGATCCAAATTTCATCTCAGCGGATAAGTATCCAAACCAGGTCGTAATGACTGGTGAAATTGGTATGATTGCTAATACTCGCATCGTTGCGACTAAGAAAGTTGCCCTTGACTCAACTAGCGCATTCTTCACATGTCCAATCATCAAACTTACTCATGATGACGAAACTGAAAAAGATACCCCGGCATTGACCGTTTATCTCAAACGCGATCCAAACGTTGAAGTTGACCGCAAGTCTTTGAAACGTTCTACTGAAATCTCAATTGACGAGTTTTACACAGTAGCCGTTTCTGACGATTCTAAAGTCGTGCTTGCTGAAATCAAGAAATAAGGTCTGACCTATGAAAGTCAGAGTCAAGCAAGCGTTCAATGATTGGCAAGCGAAAGTGAGACGACAAGAAAATGATGTCTTTGAGATGACAGATGAGCGTTTTAGCGAATTGTCACACAATCTCAAGAGCGAGTTCTCAGTCGATATTGCAGACGTTGTCGAAATCATTGAAGGAAACGAAACCCAAGGAGACGAGACGACTCCTTACGATTAGGAGGTCTTATGGAACTTGAAAAACTAAAATCATTGACGGGCGAGAGTGACGAGACAGTCCTCTCGTCTTTACTTTTAAGGGCTGAAAATATCATTTTATCTGAAACGAACCGAGATAAGCTGACGCCTGCGCTCAACAGGTTGCTACCTGAACTTGTGATTGAGCTCTACAATCGCTCTGGAAGTGAGGGAGAGCAATCTAGGAGCGAAGGTGGTATATCTGTCACCTATGGCGAAAACGGATTGTCTACGGGCCTTTTACAGCGTATTCGGATGCATCGATTAGCAAGGGTGGCAGGTCATGTTTTTGAAAAAGAGTAGACTGAAGCCATATAACCTCAAGCGGTTCAAGAAAACCGTAACAAATGAGGGGGTTGCTAAAGAAGGGTATGCGGATGAGGTTGAAGAAGTAAGACTTGAATTGTGGCCAGCGACAAGCAAGCTACAATCTGAGATTTACGGTGACCGAGTCAACGATATCTTGAACGCAAATGCGAGCAAGAGTGCAGACATCAACGTGAAAGACGGTGTCTGTATCGATAGCAAGGCAGAGGTCACGCATCGGGTTATCTCAAAGAAAGTATACAGTCATCATCAAGTTTTGGAGTTAGAACGTGTCAGGTTTACTCGGAGCAGATAGCTTAATCGCTAAATGCCGTAAGTTATACGGTGCAAAGAGTAACGAGATAATAGGACAAGCGGTCTTGCATGCTGCTAAAACAGTTGTACAGGCTGAAGCGAAACTCAGGGCGCCTGCGAATGAGGGCGAGTTGAGAAATAGCATTAGGGTGCGATTAAAAGTAAACGGCAACAAGATATCGAGCGAAGTCTTTACAAACTCAGACCATGGCGCATATGTCGAACTTGGAACGGGTCCGAAAGGGCAAGAGAACCATTCTGGCATATCGCCAGAAGTGAGTGTGTCTTATCGCTCTAGTCCGTGGTATGTGCATGAAGACCAAATCAATGTAGGGCCTTACCACTTTGCGAAAAGAGGGGAGTTCTACAAGATGTATGGTCAGCCTGCGCAACCTTACTTGTATCCTGCTTTGAAAGATAACCATGACCGTGTGTCAAGTAACATCTCAAAATACGTTAGTAGAAAGATAAGAGAACAGATAAAATGATTAACATCAAGCCTTTAATTTACAAAGAATTGCAAAAGGTCGCAGATAATGTGACCGATACTTATCCAGACGATTGGGAGAATGTCCCAGTCGTCATTTTTTTGGAAGAACAAAATAAACCGGGTGAATGGTTCGACGACCAAGAGAAGAAGTCGCATATTAGATATAAAGTGGATATCTTCGACAAAGACAGCACAAGCGATTTAGCAGTCAAAATCAATGAAATCTTCGCATCTTTGGGATTGCGAAGAACAGATTGTCAAGACGTGCCTGATCCATCGCATTTGCGTCACAAGTTGATGCGCTTCGAAGGAATCGTTGACCTGAATTCACAATTGGTTTATCAGTATAGAATGGAGAATTAATACATGTTAGCAAACGGAATTAAGCTTGCTTTTAGCGAAACTAAAGGCGATTATCAAAACCTTGTAGGTTTGAAAGAAGTACCTGAATTTGGTATTGAACCTGAAAAAGTCGAGAATACGACTCTTGCAGACAAGGTTAAAAAATATGAATTTGGTATTGGTGATGCTGGGGAACTTGAGTACAAATTCGCTTATGATAACTCAAGCGAAAACGCTCCTTATCGTGTCTTGCGTAAGGCAGCGGACAGCAAGAAGAAACTCTTCTTCGAGCAAACCTACCCAGATGGTACTAAGGTCACATTTGAAGGTCAAGTGTCCGTTAAATTGGGCGGTGGCGGAGTGAACTCTGTTATCGAGTTTACACTCAAGATTGCATTGCAGTCCGAACTTGCATTTACAGACGGATTGGGAGGTTAATAGATGGCTCTACCATACGCAATTTGGAAAGTTAGTGAGGATAAGGAGTTAAAACTCCGCCTCACCTCTTTACAAGCGACGAAAGTTGAAGAAAAAATCGGAGCAAACTTGCTCAAAGTGTTCATGCCCGCTGAAGGTGAAGCCTTTGCTTTGCCACCTCTAAAAGTCATGTTGTTGTTGACCCATGGTGCACTTCAAAAGTTCGAGCATGGACTCTCATTTGAAGATGTATCCGACCTATACGATGACTACGTCGATAACGGTGGAGATCAAGCGGCATTCATGGCAGATGTTATCTTGCCGATGCTTCAAGTATCGGGTTTTATGCCACGGGAGAAGGCAAGCAAGAAAACTCCCAAGAAATCCAAAGCCAAAATGGAAGTAGTCGAGTAAAACAGACTACGGTTCAATCAGTAAAAGAAATGGTCGAGAGGTTATACCCGATGTTTTTGGACATTGGGGGCAAGCCTCTCGATTTTTGGGATTTAACGGTACTTGAAATAAGAGACATGATTGAAAGCTATAATCGTGTCACAATTCAAAAACAAAAAGAAAAAATCATTGAATCTTACAGACTTTCGCAAATGATTGCGAACAATGTGTCTATGTTGCTTTCAAAAGATGCTAAACCGCTTGAAGTATGGGATTATGCTCCTGAACTTTTTGAAAAAGAAAAAGAGCAAGTTGAACAAGCACGATTGGCTCAAGAATTGAGATTGCACAAGGAACGAATGCGCATGTTTGCTGAGAGTCATAACCGAAAATTGAAAATGAAAGGAGAATAGATGGGAGTTACTCTTGACGAGCTCAAGGTTATGATTGACGCTGAAATCGCACCTTTCAAAAACAAGATGAAAGAAGTCGAGAATAAGGTCAAAGATGCCTCTAACAAAGTACAGTCATCAACCGACAAAATCAAGGCGCAGTCCGGCTCAATGCTAGGCGTGTTTGGTAAACTTGCCAAATTCGCTGGTTTTGCTTATCTTGGCAAGAAATTGTTAGACGTCGGCATGTACTCTACACAGATGGCTCTTGAAGTCACGGCATCGATTAACCAAATCAAGCGTCAAATGGGCGAGAGCTCACAGACATTCTTAAAATGGGTCAACGATAATGCAAACGCTATGAATATGGGCGTTGGTGAAGCGACAAAATACGGGGCAGTGTATTCAAACCTATTTTCTGGCTTTATCAAGGATTCTAACAAGCTAAGTGCATATACTGCTAAGATGCTTCAAACATCGGCAGTTGTAGCTGAAGGTTCAGGACGTAGCATTACAGACGTCATGGAGCGCATTCGCTCAGGTTTGCTAGGTAACACGGAAGCAATCGAAGATTTAGGAATCAACGTCAACGTGGCCATGATTCAATCTACTGAAGCGTTCAAGCGCTTTGCAAATGGCCAAAGTTGGGATCAGCTAGATTATCAAACTCAGCAACAAATCCGACTTATGGCTATCCTGGAACAAGCGACTGCTAAGTATGGCACGACCTTGTCACAGTCTGTCAACGGACGCATTAGCTTGTTTAAATCACTTTTAAAGGATGCTGCTTTAAACGTAGGTAACGCCTTCTTGCCGATCATCAATGCTATTATGCCAGTTTTGAACTCGTTCGCTATGGTCTTGAAGAACGTGACCGCTAAACTCGCTGAGTTTATCGCTTTAATGTTCAACAAGAAAGCGACTGTGAAGGACGGTGTGGCGGGCGCAGTCGGTGACATGAACGGAGCCTTACAAGATGCTTCATCTGGTGCAGGTGACCTCGCAGATGCCATGGGTGATGCTGATGATGCTTCAGGAGGTCTAGCTGACAACCTTGGAGATTCAGCTAAGAATGCTAAGAAAGCAGTCAAAGAATTGCTTGGACTAGCCGGTTTTGACGAAATCACGCTCTTGAACAAGAAGGACGATTCGGACGACGGAGGCTCTGGCGGTTCTGGTGGCGGTGGAGGTAAAGGCAAAGGTAAGAAAGGTAAAGGCGGTAGTGGACCTTTCAAAGACATCTTGCCAGAAGTAGCTTTAACCGACATGGATAACCAATTCAAGAGCATTTTCGACGGTCTAGGAGATAAACTGAAAGGTTTAACAGACCTCTTTAGCAAAGGCTTCACTGCTGCATTCAGAGCTGAAGGTCTAGAACGTATTAAGATTGGTCTTGGTCAAATCAAGACTACACTTGAAGAAATTGCTACTGATCCACGGGTAGCCAATGCTTTTAATGGAATGACCGAAAAAATCGCTTATGCGCTAGGACAAATTGCAGGCTCTATCGGCACGGTTGGAGTTGGCATTGGTGTCTTTCTTGCTGAAAGCATTGCAAATGGCTTAGGTCGCCAAAAAGAGCGTATTATTCGCTCGCTTGTGGCACAATTCGAGAATACGGGCAATATGTTTGCATCGGCTGGAAACATTGCTCAGGCGTTTGCAGATGGCTTCTATGACGTCATAACATCGACTGGCGCTGTTCGTATTGGAAGTTCGATTGTGTCTGCTGTTTTAACTATTCAAGCTAGCATCGTGGAGATTGGCTTTAAACTCGGCGGTGACCTACTACAAGGCATTGAACAGATTGTTACGGATAACATGCCTGGCGTTGCCGAGGCTTTTTCAAATGCATTGTCTGCAATTGCTCCTGTTTTTGAGAGTGCGGAACAAGCAATCAATGACCTGTCAGACTCAATCAGTCGTGTGTATGATAATTACATTCGTCCATCGATTGAATCATCGACGAAAGCTATATCAGGCATTATCAGTTTGTTTGTAAAGGGTTGGAATAATTACATCCAACCCGTTATAGAGAAGCTTGGTCAAGGTTTCTCAGATACAATTGGCAAACATATTTCTCCATTTATTCAAAAGATTTTGGAGATGGTCGCAAGTTTTCAAGAAATGTCACAAGTCATCACGGCCTACGTTGCACCAGTAATTGGCTTTATCGTTGAGGAATTGACGAGAGTTCTAGCTCCAACCCTTGAATATATCGGAGAAGTCTTCCGTGTATTATTCAACACAGTCGCTGATATACTTGGGGGCGTGGCCGACTTCCTCAAAGGCGTATTTGATATCATCACTGGTATCCTTACGGGTGATATGAGTAAGATTTTTGATGGTTTCACCGAAACGGGTGATGCTATCATGAACATCCTATCAACGCTTCTCACAGCTTTGTTAGATTTAACAGTAGCAGTTTTGAAAGTTATCTGGGATACGATTATAGCAATCTTCCAAGGAATTTGGGATGGGATCGTGGCTATCTTCACACCGCTTGGCGAATGGTTCAGTGAACGTTGGAACGATATCACAACCGTTCTAGCAGACGTAGCTAAATGGTTTGGTGACATGTTCCAGAAAGCCTGGAATGCGCTAACGAATGTATTCTCTTCAATTGGAACTTGGTTTGGTGAACGCTGGAACGACGTGACGGCTGCACTTTCAAACGTCGCAACGTGGTTCGGAAATATCTTCAAGACTGCATTTGAAGCAGTCAAGAACGCATTCAGCACGATTGGTAGCTTCTTCTCTGGCGTGTGGACCACGGTTAAGAACATCTTCGTGAATGCCGGTCAAATGGTCGGGAATGCAGTAGGTGGCGCATTCAAGAGCGCAGTTAATGCGGTTCTCGGCACAATTGAAAATGTGGTGAATGGCTTTATCGGTATGATTAACGGTGTTATTGGCATGATTAACAAAATACCTGGCGTATCCCTTGGCGGTATCGGCTATGTAAGTCTCCCTCGCCTTGCCCGTGGTGGTATCGTCGATAGTCCGACTGTGGCCATGATTGGTGAAGCTGGTAAAGAGGTTGTTATGCCTCTTGAAAACACTGGATTCTTGCAGACTATGGGTCGCATAGTAGGTGGTGCGGTAGTCAATGCCTTGGGCGGTGGCTTGCCACAATCCGGAGGCATCAGCGGTAGCGGCGACATCGTCATCATGATTGGTGGACACGAATTTGGTCGTGTGGCCATCCAAGAAATCAACAAAGAACAAGAACGTGCAGGACAAGTCTTGCTTAACATTTAAAGGGAGGTAAAATGGCACGCTTAATTATCAACGGGGTGGCTGTTAAGCCTCCCAAATCTTTTCAAGTCGGAATCCAAGATATTGACGGAGAAACAGGCCGAAACGCTAACGGAGACATGGTCCGTGACCGTATCACGACCAAGCGAAAGTTAGATTGTGAATGGGGCATGCTGACTCAAGATGAAATGAGTAAGCTTTTAAATGCCGTCTCAGCGGTCTTTTTCGAAGTCTCTTATCCCGACCCTGTAAGAGGTCAGACAACAGGGACTTTCTATGTTGGAGATAGAACGGCTCCAAGTTATTCGTTTACCGAGAAGTTCAAGCCCTGGTCAGGCGCTAAATTTAATCTGGTAGAAAGGTAGGGTAGAACATGGATATATTCAGACGTAAGAAATTCGATGAAGCAATGTTTGCTAAGAACCGCACCCTTGCCATCAGAGTAGGACGGTATCAGTCGAGTGATATCAAAGAAGCAAGTTTTGATTATGGTTTTATTAAAGGTGATACTTACAAGCCCGGTGGAACATGCGCAGGTAGTGCTAAAATCGTCTTTACAAGCATCATTACCAATTTCAATAAACTAGACAAGATTTACCCTGAAATCGGACTTTTGGTAGACGGAACCTACGAATGGGTCAAAATGGGTGAATACTTCATCAATGATATTGAAATTGACCGAAACCGTAAAACGACCAAGCTCGACCTTATGGACGGAATGTTCAAATTCAATCGTGAACATGTCACAGACTTGACTTATCCGGCAGAAATCAGGCAAGTCATCAAAGAGATTTGTCTGAAAACGGGTGTAGAACTTGCGAACGAAAACATGGATATTGCATCCATGAATTATGTAATTGAGAATATTCCTAAAGACAAGAAAATGACATTCAGAGACGTCTTGAGTCTAGCGTCTCAAATGCTCGGAATGTCTTGTTTTTTCAATCGAGAAGGGAAACTTGAAATTAAGGAATTGACTGACTCGGGTATCACGATTACAGCAGATAGCTACTTTATGCACGGATTGACTAAAAGCGAAGTCGAGTATCAGATTGCAGGGATAATCTGCAAGAAAGATAAAGAGCTACTTACGGTCGGAATGCGCACGGGTCGCTCGTTAGAATTAGATAATCTGTTCATGTCTCAATCGATTTTGGATAATCTCTATCACAAAATCAAGGATATTCGCTATTATCCGTTTAATTTGAATTACCAGGGGCACCTCTTGCTTAACGTGGGTGAATGGGTGACTATCAAGACCAACACCGGCGAAGCCTTCAAATCTCCAGTATTGAGCCAGTCATTCACTTTTAAAGGCGGTCTTCGTGGTCGTATCAGTGCAGACAGTAAGGCAGGCAATGATGCGCAGTATTCGTATGCAGGAACGCTCACGAAGAAAATTGAGCAATTCAGCGAATTTGAGAAACAAATTCAAAACCAAATTGAAGAAGCGGACAAAGGCTTTGACAAGAAAGTCGAGAAAATTAAGAAAGATTTTAGTGATCAGGTCGAACTGGCAAAAGCAAAAACTGAAGAGGTCAAGCGTCAACTTTCTGACACCATTGACCAGCGACTTAATAGCTTTGATAACGGTCCATTGCAAGAGGTCAAGCGCAGGGCTGATGAAGCCTTGCGAAACGTTGGTGCAAGTAGCTTACTCGCTCAGGAAGCGAAGCAAATCAGTGAGCAAGTGAGACGGCAGCTTGATAGCAAGGCTGACCTCGTCGAATTTCAGCGAGTGAAAGAAACCAATCAGCTTTATGAGAGAATAATTGGTAGTAGCGAGTCGGATATTGCGGATAAAGTCGCTCGCATGGCCTTGACAAATCAGCTGTTCCAGGTTGAAGTTGCTAAAAGCCTTGGAAGTGATAATAACTTAATTGTCCGCTCGAAGTCGATGGACAGGCATACGCTAGTCAATGAAGGCAATACTAAGCGAGTATTCGTGAATAACGGTATATTTAGCATTAGATGTACTGGTAATTCAGGATATACATTCGCGGGATTCACACTACCACTCTACATCGATAGAATGTCTAGAGGAGAGACATATACTCTTAATTTTAAGTATCGAATTATGGGACGATTAGACCATAATTTCGTGGTTGTTGCTAAAAATCACGGAACGAATGAAACAATTTTAGCTTCAGATGTAGCAACGAGTTCAACTGCAGTCTCAAGCAGTTGGCAAGAGTTCAACGAAACGTACACTATCAGCAGAGATTTTAAGTTTGGGAATAGCGAACTTTATCCACTTTATTTCTACTTAGCCAAAAATGGCTGGGTTGAAATTAAAGAGATTATGCTTGTTAGGGCGTCTCAAACTAACGGATATAAAGCTAGTCAACTAGATGATATGTCTGAAGCTGTTCGTACTGTTCAAAATCAACTTGCTGACTCGTGGGCCGTCCAGAACCTAACTAGCGCTGGCTCTATCGTCTCGCAAATCAATGCAACGAACAATCAAATTTTGATTGAAGCTGAGAAAATCCGTTTGAAAGGTAAGACCTTGCTTGATGAATTGACCGCTATTCAAGGTTACTTCAAGCGGTTATTTGTAGGCGAGGGTAACTTTGCTAAGCTGAACGCTGAAATTATCGGTTCAAGGACTATCACAGCTGACAAGCTCATCATGGACCAAGCAATGGCTCGAATGTTCGTTTCAAGCGATATTTTTACAGATACTCTTGCTGCTAAAGAAGCCTTCATCAACAAACTTCGGTCAGTAGTAGTATCTGCGACCTTATTTGAAGGTTTCAAAGGTAAGATTGGTGGATTCCAAATCGGTACACATGATAAGGATCCGTCAACTTACTGGCTAACAGGACAAAATAATTTTGATGTTGGTCTTTCTTCTGGAAAAGGAAGATACAATCAAACCTCTCTTTGGGTTAATTGGGGAGACAATTGGAATCAGCCAGGAAATAAAGCATGGTTCGTAAAAAATACTGGTGAAATGCACTGCTATAATACAGCTCATTTTTGGAATGAACCGATTGTGCATGGAGATCTTCAGGTTAGCGGTAACATAAAATTTATCAATAATGGTTCGTTGGGGCACTGGATATATTCTTACAACTACAAAAAAATTGCATCAAACAATGGATATTTATATTTATACGATAACTATGAAAGATACGACTGGATTCCTATGAATAAAGAAATATCAGACCGTCGCTACAAGTCAAATATCAAAGCTAGTACAGTCTCAGGTCTCGATGTTATCGAGAAGCTGAAGACGTACAGCTATCGCAAAGAGTACGATGGCAAAATTGAGGACATTTCTTGCGGTATTATGGCGCAAGATGTCCAGAAATATGCTCCTGAAGCCTTTTATGAAAATCCTGACGGTGCATACTCGTATCGAACATTTGAACTTGTGCCTTATCTTATCAAGGCCATTCAAGAACTCAATCAAAAAATACAGAAATTGGAGAAAACAGCATGAATGAACAAAACCAACAAATAAGCAGTCTAGCGATTAAGTCGCTTAGCGAAAAAATCAGCAAAGAAGCTACTCAATCGGCTACGCTCGAAGCCCTCTACACAGTGACTGCGATGGAACTTGAGCAGATGAAGCAAATCATCGAATCAGATGAAGAGCTCAAAGCGAAATTTGAAGAAGTGAAAGGAAAAATGACAAATGGCAATCAATAACTATGAGCTTGTAGGCAAGCCTTACACACGAGGATTGGGAGATAATCTAAAGACAGTAGTTGAAATTCGTTTAGAAGATGGGACTCGCTACAGTACGAACATGCGTGAGCTAACAGGTGACCGTACGAATGAGCAAGAGGACGTCTTGATTCAAGCGGTGCTGGATATCATTAAGGCAGAGCTAGACCCAGGAAGCGCCATCGTGAAGGCGCAAGCTGAGATTAAACAAGCAGTACAGACTCTTGCGAAAACAAATACAGACTTGACTGCTAACATAGAGAACCTTGATAACGTCTCAGCAATTACTGAAGTTCTCATTGCGCTTGCGATTGGTCAGAATGGTGGCATGCCAACGAACACTTACAGTAAAGTTGCGCAGTTCATCAAGCCTCTTGTTAAAGACCGTCGTTATACGAACGACGACATCGTATCAATGCCTTATCCGTACGATACGAATCCGAAGTGGCCGAAGGAAACACCAACGATCCTGAAATTCCAAATGCAACCGTCAGAGGGATATACTTGGAAAGAGCAACCTCTTGCTGAGATGCTGCAGAAGGGCATTCTGACAGTGGTCATGCCAAGAATTGAGTAGAGGAGGTTATATGCCAATTGAAGAAGCTGAAAGAATCGCTCAAAGTCAGGTAGCTTGGGCGATTTTGTTTATTTTGCTTTTCTTTATCATCATTCGATATCTTATCAAGACTTCGGACAAGCGAGAAAAGAAGATTATGGATTTGCATGAGCAATCAAAGACCGACTCTAACAGACGAGAAGAGCGTTTGATGACTCATCTTGAAAAAACCACTACAGAATTAACGACAATTACACATACGGTCGGAGACATTCAGAAAGAAATGGTCCGCATGAACGACCGCATGGACGAAATCGAAAAAGGAGAATAACACATGCAACAAATTACAGAAATCATTGTAGCTTCAGCTACTGGAATCTTGACCATTTTGGCAGGCATCGCAGTCAAATCTATTAAGGATTTTCTCATCAAAAAAGGTGGAGAAAAGACAATTAAGATTGTTGAAATCCTTGCTAAAAATGCGGTCAATGCAGTGGAGCAGGTTGCTTCAGAAACTGGCTATAAGGGTGAAGAGAAGCTGGAGCAAGCCCGCACTAAAATCCGTGCTGAGCTTACAAAATACAATATCAGTATGACTGACCGCGATCTTGATACATTCGTCGAGTCAGCTGTTAAGCAGATGAATGAAGCCTGGAAGGAGTAGCAAACATGGTAGAAATCATTAACCATACAATCTTCAATGGAATTTCAGGCTCCCGTCCAACTGAACGTCCGAAATATTATGTCTTACATAATGACGCTGGCTCAAAAAGTGCAAAGGCCTACATCGAATGGCTCCAGTCACGATATGACAATGGCCAGGCTGAACTTGGTTTCGCACATTATTACATCACAAGAGATGCAATCGTGCGAGTCGAAGACACGTTTAATGGCTCATGGTCTGCTGCTAACTACGATGCTAACATGAACTCTCTTAGCTATGAAGTATGCCAGCAACTCAGCGCATCAGATGCCGAGTTTATCGAGAACGAAAACATGGTATTGCGCCAAATGGCCGAGGATATGACTTATTACGGGGATACTCCGAATTATTCAAATATCAAGTTTCACAATGAATTTTCAAGCACATCATGCCCTGCTCGTTCTTTGGAGTTGCACGGTGGCTACAATGATAGCTTGCGTGACTATGTGATTGCTAAAATCAAGCATTATCAGTCGCTCGGTTCAACTGTCCAAGAAATGCTCGATAATGAGGACAACCAGGAAGGTTGGAAGAAAAATGCGACTGGTTGGTGGTATGTCAATGCAGACGGAAGCTACCCAACGAATGAATGGCAGAAGATTGACGATGTCTGGTATTACTTCGACAGCAACGGTTACATGAAGGCTAACGATTGGCACAAGCATTCAGACGAGCACTGGTACTACTTGCTTCCAAGTGGAGCAATGGCCACTGGCTGGGCGCTTATTGCTAACAAGTGGTACTACTTCAAAGAAGATGGTAAGATGGCCACTGGCTGGGTCAAATACAAGGACCATTGGTACTATCTCGATGCAAAAGATGGCGATATGAAGTCCAAACAGTTCATTAAGTCGGCAGACGGTTCTGGCTGGTACTACCTTAAATCAGACGGAACAATGGCAGATAAGCCAGAGTTTACTGTTGAGCCTAATGGCTTGATCACTACAAAATAATTTTTTAAAAATAGAAAGGAAAATTTCTAAAATATTGTTCGAATTGTAACCGCAGGCTTATGCTTGCGGTTTTTTTGTTTGCTCTGGAATAAAATGTGATATAATATAGATATTCTAATAAATACCTACTTTTCTAAACGCTAGCTCTCACTAGCATTTCATAACAATCCATTTTAAAAATCATAGTATAATAGATTGGGGTTGTATTTTAGTTCTCGAACAGTGAGAATAAGGTCTAACCGCACACAACCTCTTAAGGAGGTGGCGCCCGATTCGGGCGCATTTTTTGTTTAGGAAAAAAATTTAAAAAAAGTTAAAGAAAAGTGTTGACAATATATAACAAATGTTATATACTATACTTGTAAGATAAATAAAACAAAAAACGGAGGAACTTACAATGAAAAACGGACACATGATTCTTGGACAACGCTGGACAAACGCGATTCGCAACGAAGCTGGAACATCAACTAAAATGTTCAACTTATCTAAAAAAATTGTTGAATTTCCTGATAATAACTTGCAAGAAATTCACAGCGCACTTTACGGCTTGTTGCGCGCAGGATATGACATCAGCAATATGCGTGATGTGGAAGAACTTGCTAAATATGTTGACGTGAAGAAATCACACGGGAAATTGCTTGATGTTACAAGAGATGATATCGAATTATATCACAGACTTTTTGTAGCGAGATTTGGCAAATAACAATAAAAATACCCCCTCAAAAAATGAGGGGGTTTGTAAGATAAATAAGGCGGCAGAGTGACCGCCTAGAAAGAGTATAACATGAAAGTAGATACAAAGCAAATTGAGTGGCTATTGAAAAATGCCAGTGGTTATCAGATCTCAAAAATGAGCGGAGTTGCCCAACCAACAATTTCAGCTTTAATCAATAAAAAAAGAAGCGTTGAAAATCTCACAATAGAGACGGGATACAAATTGACAAACTATGCGAAGGATCTAAAAATGGAAAAAGCAAAACAACTACTTGAAGAAATTAAAAATAACGATGTAGCATACGCTATCGTAAATGATGATGGTTCAGTATATTGCAATCTTGGTACAAGTAACATCATGGATATCTACGGCCATGGTGGCGAAGATGGCCATTTTTACGGAGTATATGGTGACGCAGTTTGCGGGCAACTTGATAGTCGCAACGCCCCTGATGACGTTATTTTGAAAGCTATTCAACTAATGATAAGTCTGGGTGAGCCTGTAAAACGTTCAGAATTGTCTATGAGGTCAGATTTCAAACAGACATTTGTAGATGGATATTTTGAGGCAGTTAAACTTATGAAACAGTCTGGTCTTCTACAAGATCAAGAAGAAAATGAGAAAGTCAAAGAATGGATTGAGTCTCACAGGGACGTTGTAGGTTCAACAGTTAAACATTCATCATTCGGGAAAGGCAAAGTGATAAAAGTTAAAGACAACACAATCACTATTGATTTTGAAGATAAGGGCCAAAAATCGCTAGCGCTTGAAGCGGTTGTGGATAGCAATCTCTTAGAATTTTAATCAACCAGCATTTAAGCTGGTTGATTAAAATTTTTGCTATCTTTTTAAATAAAAAATTTTAAATTTCTTAGTGTTTTCTCTTGACAATATATAACAAATGTTATATACTATACTTGTAAGATAAATAAAACAAAAAAGAGGAAAACAAAAATGAAAAAAGTAACTTATGACAAATCAGGAATCATGAAAGACGCTTGGGAAATGTTTAACCGTAACTACCAAATCTGTGACTTTGAATATGCAGACTTTTCAGGTCGTGAATACTTCGAATATGCTTCATTTGCTGACTGCTTGAAAGAAGCATGGGCACATGAAAAAGAAGTGGTTGAACGTGTTAACCAAAAATATGCTGACGCTGAAACATCTGAAGAAGTCAAAGCTTGGGACTGGGCTTGCAAGAAATTGGGTGTTGCGTTTGAAATGGACGCTTACACAAAATTGACAAACGTTGAAAACATGGAAAAAGAAGCTTGGTCAGGAACTAGCGTGTGGTCACTAGCTATGCGTGCAGTAAAATTGCACATGGAAGTAGCAGCATAAAGAGCAAAAATATGGTAAAAGATAATTTAACAAACCAACATTTCGGTCGTCTGACCGTTCTTGGTGACGTCGGAAAAAGAAATGGACGAGGGAGAGTTCTTTGGCATTGTCTTTGCGAATGTGGACGAGTTACTTTTGTTCAAGGAGACCACTTAAAAAACGGGAGAATTAGATCTTGTGGTTGCTTGAATGATGAGAAAAGGCATGAGCGCTTCAAGGATTTGACGAATACAGAAACAGATAATTTCAAGGTTATCGATAGAGCGTACTCGAAAAATCAACGTGTTTACTGGAATTGTATTTGTAAGCATTGCGGAAATCACATCGAATTGCAAAGTAACCAGATTGAGCGATACTCTAGTTGTGGTTGCAAGCACAATCGCAGTTCAAAAGAGCGAATGGCTGAAATCAGCAATCCTGAATCATTAAAAACCAATAAGCCAACTGCAAAAAGTACGACTGGGGTCCGTGGTGTCTACTACAACAAACGTAAAAAGAGATATGTTGCTTATATCAATGTTGACAAAAAATCAAAATACTTGGGCAGTAGCGTAGACTTGAAAGAAGCAACAGATATCAGACGCAAAGCTGAAATCGAATATGGATATAAACAAAAACAGTGATTTTTTCACTGTTTTTTCTTTTTTCTACGAATAGATAAGTAGGAGGAAGAAAACATGAACATTTTGAAGATTGAACTTGCGAGCATAGAGCAGACAGAATTAGGCTTTGAGCATTGGGTAAATGTGACTTACACTGTCTCAATTTTGAAAAATGAGTACACGGTCAAGTTATTGTTGTTCATGGAATGCGAGATAGAGGACCAAGAGGTCATCGAGTACCTGGTATCGACTTGGAAGTATCGTGATCTCGTGCTGCATTCGGTGAAAATGTATGAGATTGAGAGGGGCAAAAAAGGGGCAAAAATGTCGTAAACGTCTGTAAAACGATGTAAAAACAATTGTTTTAAAGATAAAAATATAGCTGATTTTTAAGGTGTCGGAACTTGATGTAAATATATGTAATAGTATTTTTGAAAGTAGACGGATTCTAATAGAAAAACGAACAGTTATACTAGCTGTTCGTTTTTTTGATATTTGAACTTAGACTCTAGTTTCAGAATCGTTTTGTTTCTTGCTTTTTTCTAGACCTAGACCGACTGCATGTTTTTGAACGAGCAAGAGCTGTCCATTGTCCTGTTTTGCAAAAGTTAAGGTAACGGTCTTGATCTTGTCTCCAATGGAGATATAGGTGATTTTTCTCGTATCGTACCCTCCGATAGTGGAGTCAAATTCGGAGTCTGGTAGTCCGTGTTTTTTGATAATATCCTTGTAGTTGGTACCACCTTTTCCTTTGTTGTCAAGGTCACCTTCGATTAAGGCGTCGAACTGTTCTTGGGTCCAGGTGAAGGTATCGTTTTCTTCCTCCTCAGGGATGGAATAGGCGCTATCATCTGTCAAGTCGCTTTCTTCTTCGCGTTCCATTGAGGCACTCGCCTCGCTGTAGGAACGGTTAAACTCCCTGACAAACTCTTTGTAGACATTAGCGTACAGTACCTGGGTCGTAAAGAAAAGTACAACAGAGGCAACTGCGAGGGATGTTCCGATAATGGCCATTGTTTTCCGTTTTTTGAGGTTGACGATAAGGCCGATAATACCTAAGATCAAAGCGACAATAGCGATGAAAAACGATAGATAGTTAATAAATGGAATCCAGGACCCTAAAAGTGCGATGGCTCCAAAAATGGTTGCTAAAATCCCTAAAACTTTTTGTTCTTCTGGTTTCATTTGAACGTTTTCTCCCTTCATCGAGTGAATGGATTCCTATCCACGGTAGCTAGTGCTTATTATAGAGAAAATATTCTCCAATGTCAATTTAGACTAAAATAGTTCTCTTGGAAACTTTTTTCTTGACATCTTTTCTGAAAATGATAAAATAGTTCTCATAGAAACTTAATTAGTTCCCCAGAGAACTATATTTAATCGTGAGAAAGGAGCAATCATGGACGAGCCAATGTTGATGTTTAAACGCTTTGGGTACCAGGCTCACCTGATGATACAGAAAGAAGCCAAGCGATGTGGCATTGAATTTATGGGTGGACCGCAAGGGCAGGTTCTGCGTTTTTTAGATCATTGTGAACAAAAAGAGGAACTGGTCTTGATTAAGGATATCGAACAGGAACTCAATATTACTAAATCTGTGGCGAGTAATCTAGTCAAGCGCATGGTACAAAATGGTTTGGTCGAGTTAGAGGCGAGCCCGAGCGATAAGCGGGCAAAATTTGTTCGCCTGACGGAGAAATCGCGTTCGCAGATGCAAGAAGTTAAGGAATTTTTTGATCGGATCAATCAGAGTCTGCTATATGGGGTTTCAAAGTCTGACTTGGCAATCTTTGAAAAGGTTCTCGGTCAGTTGCAAGAAAATGTTGAGAAGATAGGAGGAGAGAATGAAGAAACTCGCTAAACGTATTACAGGAAAAGAGTGGGGAATGATCATCCTTACGATTCTGTTCACTTGTTTCTCGGTCTATCTCGAGTTAGAGGTGCCGACTTATATTTCGCAAATTACAGAATTACTGGGAACGTCTGGAACGCAGTTGGGTGAACTCTGGTCACCAGCTGCGAAGATGATTGGTTTGTCTTTATTGGCTTTCTTTTCATCTGTTATGGTTGGTTTCTTTGCCGCTCGCGTTGCAGCATCCTATACAACCCATCTACGTAGAGACGTATTTCATCGTGTTTTAGATTTTTCGCAGACAGAGATCAAGCGTTTTTCAATCCCAAGTCTTTTGACTCGAACGACTAATGATATTACCCAGGTACAGATGCTCTTTACAATGGGCTTGCAAGTGGTTACTCGTGGGCCAATTATGGCTATCTGGGCCATTGGAAAAATCCTTGGAAAATCGGAATACTGGCTCTGGGCGGTCGTTGTGGCTGTTATTGTGAATGTTTTGATGACCACCGTTCTCATGACTCTGGCCTTTCCAAAACAATCGGTCATCCAAAAATTGACAGATAAACTCAATAGCATCACTCGTGAAAGTTTGACTGGGATTCGAGTTGTTCGTGCATACAATGCGGAAGATTACCAAGATGAAAAATTTGAAGCAGCCAATGATGAAGTGACGCGTCTCAATCTCTTTGTCAATCGATTGATGGCGATTATGAACCCGATTATGATGGCGATTTCCAGTGGACTAAGTTTAGCCATTTACTGGATTGGTGCCTATATCATCAACGACGCAAGTTTGACAGAACGTCTGCCGCTCTTTAGTGATATGGTGGTCTTCATGTCCTATGCTATGCAGGTCGTGATGGGCTTCCTTCTCATGGGAGCACTCTTTATCGTCCTTCCTCGTACCTTGGTTTCGGCAGGACGTATCAATCAAGTATTGGATCTGCATTCTTCCATTGAAAATCCTAGTCATGCACAGACAGCGGATCCTTCAGTTCAAGGACAAGTGGAATTCCGTGATGTGACTTTCCGCTACTCTAAAAACTCAGAAGCAGTCGTGGAACATGTCACTTTCAAAGCAGAAGCGGGTCAAACCGTAGCCTTCATCGGATCGACTGGATCAGGTAAGTCTACGCTTGTCAACCTCTTGCCACGTTTTTACGACGTTTCTGATGGACAAATCCTAGTGGATGGTGTCAATGTGCAAGATTATGACTTGGAAGATTTGCGCAATAAGGTCGGCTATATTCCACAAAAAGCTGTACTCTTTTCTGGAGATGTCAAGGGGAACTTGGACTTTGGTAAGAGCAAAGAAACTCCTCTAAGCGAAGCTGCTATGTGGCAAGCCCTTGAATTGGCCCAGTCTAAAGCATTTATCGAGGACAAGGAAGCAGGTCTTGCATCAGAAGTGGCCCAAGGTGGTACCAACTTCTCAGGAGGACAAAGACAACGTTTGGCCATTGCACGCGCCTTGGCTCGTAAACCAGAGATTCTCATCTTTGATGATTCCTTCTCAGCCTTGGACTACAAGACAGATCGTGTCCTACGCCAAGAACTAGCTGAGAAAACAAAATCCATGACCAAGCTCATCGTAGCGCAGCGGATTTCTACCATTATGGATGCTGACCTGATCTTAGTTTTGGATCAAGGTAAAGTCGTGGGACAAGGCACCCACAAGGAACTTCTTGCAACCAACGAAGTCTACCAAGAAATTGCCTACTCACAACTATCGAAGGAGGAATTGGAACATGGAAAATAAAAAAGTTTCGGTCTGGAAACAGTGCAAACCTTATATGGCAGGCCTCCAACTCCCTCTCCTAATAGCAGTTGTGGCTGCGGTCATTTCAAGCATCATCACCGTTTATGGTCCAACTAAGATTAAAGAAATTACCAACTTGATTTCGGATGGCTTGATGACAGGAATTGATTTAGAGGCTGTTTCAAGTATTGCTAGCTTTTTAGTGATTCTCTATGTATTTGGAGCCATCCTTAATTATACACAGGCCTATATCTTTTCAACGAGTATCCAGCATTTTTCAAAACGCTTGCGAACAGCAATCGCTGAAAAAATCAATCGTTTGCCACTTGGCTATTTTGACCGTCATTCACAAGGAGATACCCTTTCGCGCGTGACCAATGATGTGGATACAGCAGCGCAATCTCTCAACCAAAGTCTAGGGACAGTTCTTTCAGCTAGTTTCTTGTTGATTGCTGTCTTGGTGACCATGTTTGGGATGAACTGGATTTTGGCATTGGTAACAGTTGTATCAACCCTTGTTGGTTTTGCGGCAGTTTCTGTAATTATGGCCAAGTCACAGGGTTATTTTAAAGCCCAACAAAATAATTTAGGGGCCGTCAATGGTTATGTAGAAGAAATGTATTCGGGACACAATGTTGTAACGAGCTACAACGCGGTGGACACCTCCAAAGCGAAATTTGCAGGTTTAAACCAAAACTTGCACGACAGCATCTGGAAATCTCAGTTTATCTCTGGTATCATGATGCCAGCCATGTTCTTTGTTGGGAATTTTAGCTATGTTTTGGTCATCATCGTTGGTGCCGCGCTAGCGTTAGAAGGGCATATCACTATCGGGGTTATTGTAGCCTTTATGGTCTATGTTCGGACCTTCTCCCAACCCCTGTCACAGATTGCCCAAGGGATTACGAGCTTACAGCAAGCGAGTGCAGCCATGGGACGTGTCTTTGAATTTCTAAGTGAAGCTGAGATGCAGGATGAATCCCATAAGGAAAGACAATTGAGCAACATGAAAGGGGAAGTAGTCTTTGATCATGTGTCCTTTGGCTATACACCAGAGCGCACCATCATCCATGACTTTTCTGCGACAGCTCATGCAGGTCAGAAGGTTGCTATCGTTGGACCGACTGGGGCTGGTAAGACAACCATTGTCAATCTTTTGATGAAGTTCTATGAGATAGATAAGGGAAGTATCCGTATCGATGGTGTCGATACCAAGGATATGAAGCGCTCAGAAGTACATGATGCCTTTTCAATGGTTTTGCAAGATACTTGGCTCTTTGAAGGAACCATTCGAGATAATCTCATCTACAATCAAACGGACATCAGCGATGAGCGGATGATGGAAGCTAGCAAGGCTGTGGGAATTCACCACTTTATCATGACTTTGCCAGATGGCTACGATACTGTTTTGGATGACACTGTGACCTTGTCTGTTGGACAGAAACAGCTTTTGACTATCGCTCGTGCTTTGTTGAAAGATGCACCGCTCTTGATTTTGGATGAAGCGACATCCTCAGTTGACACACGTACGGAGGAATTGATCCAAAAAGCCATGGACCGTTTGATGGAGGGAAGAACTTCCTTTGTCATTGCCCATCGCTTGTCAACTATTCGTAATGCCGATTTGATTCTTGTCATGAAAGATGGCAATATCATCGAACAAGGAAACCATGAGGAGCTGATGGCGCAAGGTGGCTTCTACGCTGACTTGTACAATAGTCAGTTTACAGAAAACGAAGCAGAAGAATAAATCAAAAGAAGGCTTGACGGCCTTCTTTTTCTACACTATACTAGAAGACAAACGTCTCACCAGTAGACAAAAACAAGGTAATGAATGAGAAATTTAATGAAAAATTATCAAGAATGGTATCAAAATATCAGCTCCAGACTCACCAGCCATCCCACCCTTCTATTTCTGTTACGCAGTTTTAATCGCTTGATGACAGTCGCCATGCCCTTGGTCTATCTGATCTTGCTAGTCACCACTTACCTGCAACTAGGATTGGGTCAGCAAGTTGGGGTTTATGTGCTTATTCCTGCATCAGGTTTTGTGATTTTGTCTCTTTTTCGTAAGAAAATCAACCACCCGCGACCTTATGAAACTTGGGACATCAGTCCTCTGCTTGACAAGGATAGTTCGGGACAGTCGATGCCCAGTCGCCATGTTTTTTCGGCAACCATCATCTCCATGGCCAGTCTGCATGCTAGTCTACCTGTTGGCTTAGCATGCCTGCTCTTTTCAGCTTTGCTGGGCTTGGTGAGGGTTTTAGGTGGTGTGCATTATCCAAAGGACGTCTTGGTTGGCTATATTTGCGGTCTGTTGTGGGGGTTCCTTTTCTTCCTATTCTGACATGTAAGTTAGGCTGGTCCTACAACCACTTACTGCTTCATATTGACCACTTGCTTTTTTACCCTTGTATTCCTAACTTAGCTTTGATATAGTAGAGTCAGAAAGGAGATGTGATGAAGTTACGAATTGAGATTGACGGCAATTTAGAGGAGACTGAAATTGTCATCAAGACCCCCACTTTGACAGATGAAATTGCAGACTTGCAACGGCTCTTGCAAGAGTCAAAGGCTCCGAGGTTGACTTTTTACAAGGGGACAGGTGAATATTATCTAGACCTATCGGAAATCCTCTTCTTTGAGACAGAAGGGAGCAAGATTTACGCTCATACCCAGAAGGAAGCCTATGAAGTTCGCCTCAAACTCTATGAGTTGGAGTCCATCTTGCCTCGCTATTTTAGTCGAGTGTCCAAGTCAACGATCACAAACATCCGTCAGATATACTCGGTGGACAAGTCCTTTTCAGGAACGGGCACCATTTCCTTTTATCAGACGCACAAGGAGGTTCATGTGTCACGACATTACCAATCCCTCCTAAAAGAAAATCTAAGAAACATGAGGTAAAAAACATGAAAAAGAAAGCATTTGGTATTGTTTTATTGGTTTTAGCAGCTTGGATCTTGCTGCAAGGAAATTTTGGCATTCCTTCTTTGGATGGTAAGATATGGCCTTTGCTAGGAATTGTTTTTTTTGCTTATAAGTCCATTGAGTCCATCCTTAGACGACATCTAACTGCGGCAGTTTTTACAGGTTTACTGGCACTCATCATTGCAAATTACGCTTATGACTTGTTGCCGGTGCCTAATCATTCTCTCATCTGGGCTAGCATCTTGGTAGTACTCGGTGTTGGTTATCTGACACATTCAAGTAAGTTCTGGCATGAAAAAAAGTGGTGGTACAATGGAGAAAAAACAGTCATTACGGATAAGGAAGTCGTATTTGGAAGCGGGACTTTCTATAAGCAAGATCAAGATATTGTAGACGACCAAGTGGAAGTCGCGTTTGGGGATGCTAAAATCTACTATGACAATGCAGAGATGTTAGGTGATTTTGCGACTTTAAATATTGAAGTGGCTTTCGGAAATGCAACAGTATATGTCCCACAACACTGGCGTGTCGATTTGAAAGTAGAAACATCCTTTGGTGCAGCTAAGGCAGATGCTCCTGTAGCACCAACCAGCAAAACTTTGATTATTCGTGGGGAAGTTGCTTTTGGTAAACTTGGAGTTGTTTACGTTAAATAAAAAAAAGTCTCCTAATTTCCTTGCCAAAATAGAGAAAGTGTGATAACATAGTACAGTATGTGGTGCTAGCACATCCGCTATATTAGATCTAATAGGAGGAAAACACAATGGCTAAAGTATGTTACTTTACAGGTCGTAAGACTGTATCAGGAAACAACCGTTCACACGCGATGAACCAAACAAAACGTGCCGTAAAACCAAACCTTCAAAAAGTTACTGTTCTTATCGATGGTAAACCTAAAAAAGTTTGGGCTTCAGCTCGTGCTTTGAAATCAGGTAAAGTTGAACGCGTTTAATAAAAATGAAAAGACCGTTTAGGTCTTTTTCTTTTGCTCTAGAGATAAAACCATTTGAAAAATAGAGTAATACTCTTCAAAAATCAAATTCAAACTACGTCAGCTTCGCCTTGCCGTACTCAAGTACTGTCTGTGGCTAGCTTCCTAGTTTGTTTTTTGATTTTCATTGAGTATAAATATCCGCCGATACAGCATTCTGCTTTTACACTTGGGCTGAAATATGATAAAATAGAGTATCAACTAGTTGAGGTAAAAAAAATGACTGTAAAAATTAATACAAAAGATGGTCAAATCGAACTGACAGATGAAGTGATTGCAACCGTAGTAGGCGGTGCCGCAACTGAGATTTTTGGAGTGGTCGGTATGGCTAGTAAAAATGCCCTCAAGGACAATTTTCAAGCCCTCCTTGGTAAGGAAAATTATTCTAAGGGTGTTGTCGTGAAGGCAGCCGAAGATGGTAGCATCGCAGTTGATGTTTATACCGTGTTGAGCTACGGAGTAAAGATAAGCGAAGTGTCAAAAAACATTCAGGAGCGTGTTCGTTTTAGTTTAGAAAATCAACTAGGAATTACTGCTCAGACTGTGAATGTCTACATTCAAAATATCAAAGTTGTAGGAGAATAATCGTGTCAAAAATTACTACCAGTTTATTCCAAGAGATGGTGCAAGCTGCATCAACTCGTTTGAATAAGCAAGCAGAATATGTCAATTCATTGAACGTCTTTCCAGTTCCAGATGGAGATACTGGGACAAACATGGGAATGACCATTGAAAATGGTGCGAAAGAAGTAGCAGACAAGCCTGCTTCTACAGTTGGAGAAGTAGCGAGCATTCTTGCTAAAGGTCTCTTGATGGGTGCGCGTGGGAACTCAGGGGTTATCACATCTCAGCTCTTCCGTGGCTTCTCCCAAGCTATCAAGGAAAAGGATGAATTAACAGGTCAAGACTTGGCTCTTGCCTTCCAATCCGGTGTCGAAGTAGCTTATAAAGCGGTTATGAAACCAGTTGAAGGAACTATTTTGACTGTTTCTCGTGGAGCAGCTATTGGGGCTAAGAAAAAAGCCGAGGAGACAGATGATGCTGTTGAGGTCATGCGTGCAGCCTTGGAAGGTGCAAAAGCAGCTTTGGCTAAGACACCAGAAATGCTTCCAGTCCTTAAGGAAGTTGGTGTGGTAGACTCAGGTGGTCAAGGTCTGGTCTTCATCTACGAAGGATTCCTTTCAGCTCTTACTGGTGAATACAGTGCTTCTGAAGACTTTGTAGCGACTCCTGCCAACATGAGTGAAATGATCAATGCAGAGCACCATAAGTCTGTGGCTGGACATGTTGCAACTGAGGATATTACCTTTGGTTACTGTACGGAGATCATGGTAGCTCTCAAACAAGGTCCAACTTATTCTAAGGACTTTGACTACGATGAATTCCGTAACTACTTGAATGACTTAGGCGACTCTCTGCTTGTTGTCAACGATGATGAGATCGTCAAAGTTCACGTCCATACAGAAGATCCAGGTCTTGTCATGCAAGAAGGTCTTAAATATGGTAGCTTGATCAAGGTCAAAGTGGACAACATGCGTAATCAACACGAGGCGCAAGTTGAAAAAGAAGCGACTCAAGGAAACAAGCCTGCTGAAATAAAAGAGTATGCCCTTATCGCAGTAGTAGCTGGTCAAGGTTTAGCAGATATCTTCCGTGCCCAAGGTGTGGATTATGTCATCGAAGGTGGGCAGACGATGAACCCTTCAACAGAAGACTTTATCAAGGCTGTTGAACAGGTCAATGCTCGCAACATCATCTTCTTGCCGAACAACAAAAATATCTTTATGGCAGCTCAGTCTGCGGCTGAAGTGCTTGAGCAACCTGCTGTTGTGGTAGAAGCACGTACAATTCCTCAAGGTTTGACCAGTCTTCTTGCCTTTGACCCAAGCAAATCAATCGAAGAAAACAAAGAACGTATGACTGCAGCCCTTGGTGATGTCATCAGCGGTAGTGTAACAACAGCTGTTCGTAACACGACTATCGATGGTTTGGAAATTCATGAAAATGACAATCTTGGTATGGTAGATGGTAAGATCCTCGTATCAAACCCTGATATGCACCAAACCTTGACTGAAACATTGAAACATATGTTGGATGAAGACAGTGAAATCGTAACCTTCTATATTGGTGAAGATGGAAGTGAAGAATTGGCTAACCAAATCGCCCAAGAAATCACAGAAGAATTCGAAGATGTAGAAGTAGAAATCCACCAAGGACAACAACCTGTATATCCATATCTTTTCAGTGTGGAATAAAAATTTAATCGATTAAAAAGAAAGTTGATTTTGCAGCTTTCTTTTTTTATGACATTTGTCATATTTCCTAGTGACAGAAGCATCTAGCTCCGCTAACTTCAAAAGACTATAATTGAAGTATGAAATGGAGGAAGAAGAAATGAAAAATAAAATGATTGTCGCAGTGAGTTTAGTAGCAGCAGGAGTTATGACCTATCTCATGTTTTCAGGATTGGACGAGGGTTTCTACCATTTTCCTTGGGAGCTCTTTGCTGGCTTTGGAATGATGTCTTGGCTTGTCAGAGAAGGTTTGAAATTATTCAGAGATGTGAAAAAGGAGTTTGAGGAATGAAAAAAACAATCATCTATCTCTTTATCGGCCTGTCACTCTTGGTATGGTTGGTGGAAATGTTTACTGGTTGGTTTGACCAAACCTTGCTTCGCCAATTTATTCGTGGTGCTTGGGGTTTTGGATTTATGATTTTCATTGTTTTCCCTATGGGAATGAAGTGGTTGAAAGGAGAATCTCATGACTGTGATTAAAGTTGAGAAATTGAGTAAGAAAATAAAAGACAAGGAGATCTTGCGGAACATCTCCTTTGAAATCAACGATGGTGAATGTGTCGCCTTGATCGGGCCTAACGGAGCAGGAAAAACAACCTTGATTGATTGCCTCTTGGGCGATAAGTTCATGAGCTCAGGTCAGATAGCCATTCAAGGGTTTGCACCAACAGATCCTCGATTAAAGCAGCTTATTTCTGTCTTGCCTCAAGAAAATGCAGTTGTCCAAAGCTTGAAAGTGAAAGAACTTCTATCATTTTTTAAGTCACTTTATCACGACAGTCTTTCAGACAAAGAAATTGATGACTTGCTTAGATTCTCAGACAAGCAGAAAAATCAGCTAGCGGGCAAGTTGTCTGGTGGGCAAAAACGCTTGTTCTCTTTTGTGTTGGCACTAATCGGTCGTCCGAAAATTCTATTTTTAGACGAGCCAACTGCTGCCATGGATACCTCAACACGTCAGCATTTTTGGGAAATTGTCAATCAGTTAAAGAAAAATGGTGTCACCATTGTCTACTCTTCTCACTATATCGAAGAGGTAGAACATACGGCTGACCGCATTTTGGTGCTCCATAAGGGAGAATTGATTCGCGATACGACGCCTTATGCTATGCGTGGTGAAGAACAAGAAAAACATTTTACGGTACCTCTAACTTATCAGGAAGTTATCAGCACTTTGGGCCAGGTTCAAGAGATTGAAATCAAGCAAAATGCTCTTTCCTTCACAACCAAAGAAGCCAGCCAGGTATGGGAAGCCTTGCAAGAACAGGGTTGCACAATCGAAGAAATTGAAGTTCGCAATCGAACTCTCTTAGATAGTATCTTTGAAACGACTCAAGATTAAAGGAGATTGACGATGAAAAATATGACAAGTCTCATGAAAATGGAAATCATTCTGATGAAACGGCAGGCAGTCTACTACTTGCTATCCATCGGACTCCCAAGCGTGTTTTACCTTATCTTCTCTGGTATGATGTCAGGGTCAGACATTCCAGAAATCGCTCTTCAAGCCTATCTCTTTGCTATGACGGTCTTTAGTATCATGTCAAGCGCCTTTTTCAGTATTCCTAGCACACTCGAGTCTGATAAGACAAACAACTGGCAAAAATTGATTCAACATTCTCCTGTTTCTATGGTAGAATATTATGTATCAAAACTGTTCAGTACTCTACTGACTTTCTTGCTATCAATTATAGTTGTCTTTTCGGTTGGTCATTTTGTCCGTGGAGTGACTCTGCCTTGGCTTGACTGGTTGGTGATTGGAGCTATTTTGCTGGTCGGAAGCGTGGTCTTTATCAGCATGGGTGTCTTGGTGAGCTTGCTTCCCAGTGCTCAACTGATGACGGTGATTGGAAATATTGCCTATATTGCTTTGGCTGTCCTAGGTGGACTCTGGTTCCCTTTGAGTTCCTTCCCAGAATGGCTCCAATCTATTGGAAAACTGACTCCAACCTATCAACTGATGCAGGTTGTCTCTACTTATTTGGAGCACCACGAGTTTAACATTCTTGCTGCCTTGGTTGTACTAGGTTATACAGTTTTCTTTGGTGTATTGGTTATTCAACTGAAAAAACGGATCGAGGTAAAATAAATCTATGTTGGAAAAATTAAAAAACACTCATTATATGTTTCATATTTCGCTAGTGTTTATCATCTTTCCTATAGCGGGTGTCATCGTTGGAGAGTACCCGCTTTTAACCTTGTTATGGACCCTACTATTTGTCCTAGCCTTCTATTCAGTTTTAGTCAGTCAAAATCGAACTGTGCAGTGGCTGGCTTGGTGGATCATGCTTGCCTATATTTTTTACAGTTCCGTCTGGTTAAATGCGGGCTTCGCTTGGTTTATCTTTTATTTATCAAACCTCCTCGTTTACCAACTGGATGGGATTTCTTTTCACTCTTGGCGTTTTGTCAGTTTTATTGTCTTGCAACCCTTGATTTTGACAGGGATTTATATGGTCGATCAAGTTAGCCCCTGGCAACTGCTCTTTTTCTTGGTGACCTTTGTCTTTTCTGATGCCTTTACTTTTGGTCTTTATCGCATTCGGATGACAGAAGAACTAAAAGAAGAAAAGAGAAAACAAAATGCCAAGCTTAATCTTTTCTTGGCTGAAAATGAACGCAGTCGTATCGGTCAGGATCTCCATGATAGTCTAGGTCATACCTTTGCTATGTTGAGTGTGAAGACGGACCTTGCCCTCCAACTTCTTCAGATGCAGGCTTATCCACAGGTGGAAAAGGAATTAAGAGAAATACAGCAAATTAGCAAAGAATCAATGCGCGAAGTTCGAACCATTGTGGAAAATCTTAAGTCTAGAACTTTGACATCAGAACTAGAGACTGTGAAAAAGATGTTAGAAATTGCTGGAATTGAGGTGGAAATAGCTAATCAACTAGATACTGCTAGTTTAACTCAGGAATTGGAGTCAACAGCTTCCATGATTTTGCTTGAGTTAGTGACCAATATCATCAAACACGCCAAAGCGTCTAAAGCCTACTTAAAATTAGAACGGACAGAGAAAGAACTCATTTTAACAGTCAGAGATGATGGCTGTGGCTTTGCTTCTCTAAAGGGGGAGGAACTCCATACAGTCCGAGATCGTGTCCTTCCATTTTCGGGAGAGGTAAAGGTGATCAGTCAGAAACATCCGACTGAAGTGCAGGTTCGGCTACCTTATAAGGAGAGAAACTAAGATGAAACTACTTGTTGCAGAAGACCAAAGTATGTTGCGAGATGCCATGTGCCAGTTGCTTACCTTTCAACCAGATGTAGATGTCCTACAAGCCAAGGATGGCCAAGAAGCAATCCAACTTTTAGAAAAAGAGTCTGTGGATATCGCCATCCTTGACGTAGAAATGCCTGTTAAGACAGGCCTCGAAGTCTTGGAGTGGATACGAGCAGAAAAGCTAGAAACAAAGGTGGTTGTGGTGACAACCTTCAAGCGCCCTGGCTATTTTGAACGCGCGATTAAGGCTGGAGTGGATGCCTATGTCTTGAAAGAAAGAAGCATTGCAGACCTCATGCAAACCTTGCACACTGTTCTCGAAGGACGCAAGGAATATTCGCCTGAATTGATGGAAGTGGTGATGACGCACCCCAATCCGTTAACAGAACAAGAGATTGCTGTCTTAAAGGGAATCGCTCAGGGCTTATCCAACCAAGAAATTGCAGACCAGCTTTATCTATCAAATGGAACCGTCCGAAACTATGTCACCAATATTCTTTCGAAACTAGATGCTGGTAATCGAACAGAGGCAGCCAACATTGCAAAAGAATCTGGTTGGCTTTGATAAGAAGGGTTAAAAAATTCCGAAACGATAACTTGAATCAAAGGAAATCCATACTAGAAAGGAGGAGGTAAATCGCCTCCTTTTCTGGTTTAGAAAAGCGGTGAAAGCTAGTGTCAAAGAGTTAAAAGATCAGAATAAAAATGAAAAATATCTTGACAATGAAGGAAAAATTGTGTTACAATAATAGACGGTACTTTTTACTTTTGGTCTCTCAAAAGTGTACAGGGACGTGCTGACAAATGTTGCAAAAGTACACACAGATGGTAGCTGTCACCAAGTGTATCATCACCAAAAATAAAAAAACACAGGAGAATGTAGATGCCTACAATTAACCAATTGGCTCGCAAACCGCGTAAATCAAAAGTAGAAAAATCTAAATCACCAGCTTTGAACGTTGGTTACAACAGTCATAAAAAAGTTCAAACAAACGTTTCTTCACCACAAAAACGTGGTGTTGCAACTCGTGTTGGAACAATGACACCTAGAAAACCTAACTCAGCCCTTCGTAAATTCGCTCGTGTACGTTTGAGCAACCTTATCGAAGTTACTGCCTACATCCCAGGTATCGGACACAACTTGCAAGAGCACAGCGTGGTGCTTCTTCGTGGTGGACGTGTAAAAGACCTTCCAGGGGTACGTTACCATATCGTCCGTGGTGCACTTGATACTGCAGGTGTTAACGATCGTAAACAAGGCCGTTCTAAATACGGTACTAAACGTCCAAAAGCATAAGGAAAGGGGATAAAGAGAAATGAGTCGTAAAAATAGAGCTCCAAAACGTGACGTATTGCCAGATCCGCTTTACAATTCACAACTAGTTACTCGTCTTATCAACCGCGTTATGCTTGATGGTAAACGTGGTACAGCTGCTTCAATCGTTTACGGTGCTTTTGAGCAAATCAAAGAAGCTACTGGAAACGATGCACTTGAAGTATTTGAAACAGCTATGGAAAACATCATGCCTGTACTTGAAGTACGTGCACGTCGTGTTGGTGGTTCTAACTACCAAGTCCCAGTTGAAGTACGTCCAGAACGTCGTACAACACTTGGACTTCGTTGGTTGGTAACAATCGCTCGTCTTCGTGGTGAACACACAATGCAAGACCGTCTTGCAAAAGAAATCTTGGATGCTGCGAACAACACTGGTGCAGCAGTTAAGAAACGTGAAGACACTCACCGTATGGCTGAAGCTAACCGTGCCTTCGCACACTTCCGTTGGTAATAAAATGATACTAAGAGCGGCAAAGGCCCAAGGCAAAAATGGGAAACTGATGCAGTGTTCCGTGAACACAAAGCAGTTTATCTTTTTTGCACCGGGCCTCGCTCGGGTTCAAATCAGTTAACTTGAGCTTTTAGCCCGAGTTCAATTGAGTTCAAATCAGTTAACTTGAGCTTTTAGCCCGAGTTCAATTCAACTTGTAAATCTATAAGTTGAAACCAACAATAGCATGAAAACATTGAGAACGGGTAGGTCCTGCCTATCCGTTTTTATTAAAATCATGTTATAATAGAATAGAAATCAAAAATAAATAGGAGAAACAAACCTCATGGCACGCGAATTTTCACTTGAAAAAACTCGTAATATCGGTATCATGGCTCACGTCGATGCTGGTAAAACAACAACTACTGAGCGTATCCTTTACTACACTGGTAAAATCCACAAAATCGGTGAAACTCACGAAGGTGCGTCACAAATGGACTGGATGGAGCAAGAGCAAGAGCGTGGTATCACTATCACATCTGCTGCGACAACAGCTCAATGGAACAACCACCGCGTAAACATCATCGACACACCAGGACACGTGGACTTCACTATCGAAGTACAACGTTCTCTTCGTGTATTGGACGGTGCGGTTACTGTTCTTGACTCACAATCAGGTGTTGAGCCTCAAACTGAAACAGTTTGGCGTCAAGCAACTGAGTACGGAGTTCCACGTATCGTATTTGCTAACAAAATGGACAAAATCGGTGCTGACTTCCTTTACTCAGTAAGCACACTTCACGACCGTCTTCAAGCAAACGCACACCCAATCCAATTGCCAATCGGTGCTGAAGATGACTTCCGCGGTATCATCGACTTGATCAAGATGAAAGCTGAAATCTATACTAACGACCTTGGTACAGATATCCTTGAAGAAGATATTCCAGCTGAATACCTTGACCAAGCTCAAGAATACCGTGAAAAATTGGTTGAAGCAGTCGCTGAAACTGATGAAGACTTGATGATGAAATACCTTGAAGGTGAAGAAATCACTAACGAAGAATTGAAAGCTGCTATCCGTAAAGCGACTATCAATGTTGAATTCTTCCCAGTATTGTGTGGTTCTGCCTTCAAGAACAAAGGTGTTCAATTGATGCTTGATGCGGTTATCGACTACCTTCCAAGCCCACTTGACATCCCAGCGATCAAAGGTATCAACCCAGATACAGATGAAGAAGAAACTCGTCCAGCATCTGACGAAGAGCCATTCGCAGCTCTTGCCTTCAAGATCATGACGGACCCATTCGTAGGTCGTTTGACATTCTTCCGTGTATACTCAGGTGTTCTTCAATCAGGTTCTTACGTATTGAACACTTCTAAAGGTAAACGTGAACGTATCGGACGTATCCTTCAAATGCACGCTAACAGTCGTCAAGAAATTGACACTGTTTACTCAGGTGATATCGCTGCTGCCGTTGGTTTGAAAGATACAACAACTGGTGACTCATTGACAGATGAAAAAGCTAAAATCATCCTTGAGTCAATCAACGTTCCAGAACCAGTTATCCAATTGATGGTTGAGCCAAAATCTAAAGCTGACCAAGACAAGATGGGTATTGCCCTTCAAAAATTGGCTGAAGAAGATCCAACATTCCGCGTTGAAACAAACGTTGAGACTGGTGAAACAGTTATCTCAGGTATGGGTGAGCTTCACCTTGACGTCCTTGTTGATCGTATGCGTCGTGAGTTTAAAGTTGAAGCGAACGTAGGTGCTCCTCAAGTATCTTACCGTGAAACATTCCGCGCTTCTACTCAAGCACGTGGATTCTTCAAACGTCAGTCTGGTGGTAAAGGTCAATTCGGTGATGTATGGATTGAGTTTACTCCAAACGAAGAAGGTAAAGGATTCGAATTCGAAAACGCAATCGTCGGTGGTGTGGTTCCTCGTGAATTTATCCCAGCGGTTGAAAAAGGTTTGGTAGAATCTATGGCTAACGGTGTTCTTGCAGGTTACCCAATGGTTGACGTTAAAGCTAAACTTTACGATGGTTCATACCACGATGTCGACTCATCTGAAACTGCCTTCAAGATCGCGGCTTCACTTGCCCTTAAAGAAGCTGCTAAGTCAGCACAACCAGCTATCCTTGAGCCAATGATGCTTGTAACCATCACTGTTCCAGAAGAAAACCTTGGTGATGTTATGGGTCACGTAACTGCTCGTCGTGGACGTGTAGATGGTATGGAAGCACACGGTAACAGCCAAATCGTTCGTGCTTACGTTCCGCTTGCTGAAATGTTCGGTTATGCAACAGTTCTTCGTTCTGCATCTCAAGGACGTGGTACCTTCATGATGGTATTTGACCACTACGAAGATGTACCTAAGTCAGTACAAGAAGAAATCATTAAGAAAAACAAAGGTGAAGACTAATCAGTCCTCACTCTAGAAGGAAGTCACTTAGTGGCTTCCTTTTTTTGTCTTTAACTATTCATTTTTGCTGAATATAGTATACAAATTTGGTCGTTAAGTGAGAAAAATACTAATTCTATCCAGAAAGAAAATATTCTAATTTGATAAATTAAAGTAAATAAAGGTTCCTAATTCCGTAGAAAAGTTAATAAAAATGAGGGAAAGATTCATAAATACACTTTTAGATAGAAAATTCAGAAAATTGACTCTTTTGCCTTGAAAATTTTTGAAAAAATGGTATGATAGTAACAAGCTATTTTTTTAAGAGAAGAGAAAGGGGAACAATGGAGAAAATCAGTTTAGAATCTCCTAAGACGGGGTCGGACTTAGTTTTGGAAACACTTCGGGACTTAGGGATTGATACCATTTTTGGTTATCCTGGTGGTGCAGTCTTACCTTTGTATGATGCGATATATAATTTTAAAGGCATTCGCCACATCTTAGGACGCCACGAGCAAGGTTGTTTGCACGAAGCTGAAGGATATGCCAAATCAACTGGAAAGTTGGGCGTTGCCGTCGTCACGAGTGGGCCGGGAGCAACAAATGCCATTACAGGGATTGCAGATGCCATGAGCGATAGCGTTCCCCTTTTGGTCTTTACAGGTCAGGTTGCGAGAGCTGGGATTGGGAAAGATGCCTTTCAAGAAGCAGACATCGTGGGTATTACCATGCCCATTACCAAGTACAATTACCAAGTTCGTGAGACAGCAGATATTCCTCGTATCATTACGGAAGCTGTTCATATTGCAACGACAGGTCGTCCAGGTCCTGTTGTGATTGACTTGCCAAAGGATGTGTCAGCTCTAGAGACAGATTTCATTTATTCACCAGAGGTGAATTTACCAAGTTACCAACCGACGCTTGATCCGAATGACATGCAAATCAAGAAAATCTTGAAGCAATTGTCAAAAGCCAAGAAACCTGTTTTGTTAGCAGGCGGTGGTATCAGCTATGCAGAAGCTTCTAAGGAGCTCAATGAATTTGCTGAACGTTACCAAATTCCAGTAGTCACTAGTCTTTTGGGGCAAGGAACCATTGCAACGAGTCATCCGCTCTTCCTAGGGATGGGAGGCATGCACGGTTCTTTCGCAGCCAACATAGCAATGACGGAAGCGGACTTTATGATTAGTATTGGTTGCCGTTTCGATGACCGCTTGACGGGGAATCCTAAGACCTTTGCGAAGAATGCTAAGGTTGCCCATATCGATGTTGACCCGGCTGAGATTGGTAAGATTATCAGTGCAGATATTCCTGTAGTGGGGGATGCTAAGAAAGCCTTACAGATGCTTTTAGCAGAACCAACTGTTCATAACAATACTGAAAAGTGGATTGAAAAAGTTACCAAGGACAAGAATCGAGTTCGTTCTTATGATAAGAAAGAACGTGTGGTTCAACCTCAGGCCGTTATTGAACGCATCGGTGAGTTGACGCATGGGGATGCCATTGTCGTAACTGACGTAGGGCAGCACCAAATGTGGACAGCTCAGTATTATCCTTACCAAAATGAGCGTCAGTTAGTCACTTCAGGTGGTTTGGGTACCATGGGATTCGGAGTTCCTGCAGCTATCGGAGCCAAGATTGCCAATCCAGAAAAAGAAGTCATCCTTTTTGTCGGTGATGGTGGTTTCCAAATGACCAACCAAGAGCTAGCGATCCTAAATATCTACAAGGTACCGATTAAGGTTGTCATGTTGAATAACCACTCACTAGGAATGGTTCGTCAGTGGCAGGAATCCTTCTATGAGGGTAGAACTTCCGAGTCAGTCTTTGATACACTTCCTGACTTCCAGCTGATGGCACAGGCTTACGGCATCAAAAACTATAAATTTGATAATCCAGAGACGATAGAGAAGGATCTAGAAGTCATTCTGGAGGATGTGCCCATGTTTATCGAGGTGGATATTTCTCGTAAGGAACAGGTCTTACCGATGGTACCAGCTGGTAAGAGCAATCATGAGATGTTGGGGGTGAAGTTCCATGCGTAGAATGTTAACAGCTAGATTGCAAAACCGTTCAGGAGTTTTGAATCGTTTTACAGGTGTCCTTTCTCGTCGTCAAGTCAATATTGAGAGTATCTCAGTTGGTGCGACAGAGAACCCCAATGTATCTCGCATCACCATCATTATTGATGTAGCATCTCATGATGAAGTAGAGCAAATCATTAAACAGCTCAATCGTCAGATTGATGTGATTCGCATTCGTGATATCACAGATAAACCACACTTGGAAAGAGAAGTGATCTTGGTAAAAGTATCTGCTCCTGCTGAAAAGCGTGCAGAAATCTTGGCCATTATTCAACCTTTCCGTGCAACGGTAGTAGATGTGGCTCCAAGCTCAATCACCATCCAGATGACGGGAAATGCTGAAAAGAGTGAAGCTTTATTACGAGTGATTCGACCATATGGTATTAAAAATATCGCTCGTACGGGTGCAACTGGATTTACCCGCGACTAATACTCTTAGATTTTCAATGAGTATAAAATCCAGCATAAATTTGTTAAACCAGCCTATAAGGCAATAAAAATAGAAAAGAGAGAAAAACTATGGCAGTTCAAATGGAATACGAAAAAGATGTTAAAGTAGCAGCGCTTGACGGTAAAAAAATCGCCGTAATCGGTTATGGTTCACAAGGACATGCGCATGCGCAAAACTTGCGTGACTCAGGTCGTGATGTCATCATCGGTGTGCGTCCAGGTAAATCTTTTGACAAAGCAAAAGAAGACGGTTTTGACACTTACACAGTAGCAGAAGCCACTAAATTAGCTGACGTTATCATGATCTTGGCACCAGACGAAATTCAACAAGAATTGTACGAAGCAGAAATCGCTCCAAACTTGGAAGCTGGAAATGCAGTTGGATTTGCTCATGGTTTCAATATCCACTTTGAATTTATCAAAGTTCCTGCAGATGTAGATGTCTTCATGTGTGCTCCTAAAGGACCAGGACACTTGGTACGTCGTACTTACGAAGAAGGATTTGGTGTGCCAGCTCTTTACGCAGTTTACCAAGATGCAACTGGAAATGCGAAAAACATTGCTATGGACTGGTGTAAAGGTGTTGGGGCAGCTCGTGTTGGTTTGCTTGAAACAACTTACAAAGAAGAAACTGAAGAAGATTTGTTTGGTGAACAAGCCGTACTTTGTGGTGGTTTGACTGCCCTTATCGAAGCAGGTTTTGAAGTCTTGACAGAAGCAGGCTATGCCCCAGAATTGGCTTACTTTGAAGTTCTTCACGAAATGAAATTGATCGTTGACTTGATCTATGAAGGTGGATTCAAGAAAATGCGTCAATCTATTTCAAACACTGCTGAATACGGTGACTATGTATCAGGTCCACGTGTGATTACTGAGCAAGTTAAAGAAAACATGAAAGCTGTTTTGGCAGATATCCAAAATGGTAAATTTGCAAATGACTTTGTAAATGACTACAAGGCTGGTCGTCCAAAATTAACTGCTTACCGTGAACAAGCAGCTAACCTTGAAATTGAAAAAGTTGGTGCAGAATTGCGTAAAGCAATGCCTTTCGTTGGTAAAAACGACGACGACGCATTCAAAATCTACAATTAATTCTTGTAAAGAAAGACAGAAGGCGAGTTGGGGGTACCTAACTCGTTTTTTATCTTGAAAAGTATTTGAGGAGGAGACAATGCTAAGTGCAAAAGATGTGGTGAAAGCCCACAAAGTTTTGAGTGGTGTAGTAGTTGATACACCACTAGAATATGATCATTATTTATCAGAAAAATACCAAGCAAAGATTTATCTCAAAAAGGAGAATGCGCAACGAGTTCGCTCTTTTAAAATTCGTGGAGCCTATTATGCCATTTCTCAACTATCAAAAGAAGAACGCGAGCGTGGTGTAGTCTGTGCCTCTGCGGGAAATCATGCCCAAGGTGTCGCCTATACTTGTAATGAGATGAAGATTCCTGCAACGATCTTTATGCCCATCACAACACCGCAACAAAAGATTGGGCAGGTTCGCTTTTTCGGTGGAGAGTTCGTGACAATCAAGTTGGTTGGGGATACATTTGATGCTTCTGCTAAGGCAGCACAAGAATTTACATTGACAGAAAACCGCACCTTCATCGATCCTTTTGATGATGCGCATGTTCAGGCTGGTCAAGGGACTGTAGCCTATGAGATTCTTGAAGAAGCCCGTAAAGAGTCTATTGATTTTGATACAGTACTTGTACCAGTAGGTGGTGGCGGATTGATTGCCGGTGTTTCAACTTACATCAAGGAAACCAACCCGACCATTGAAGTGATCGGAGTAGAAGCTAATGGTGCTCGCTCTATGAAAGCAGCCTTTGAAGCTGGGGGACCAGTTAAGCTCAAAGAAATTGATAAGTTTGCTGATGGGATAGCCGTACAAAAGGTTGGACAATTAACCTATGAAGCGACTCGTAAGAATGTTGAAACGCTGATTGGGGTGGACGAGGGATTGATTTCTGAAACCTTGATTGATCTTTATTCCAAACAAGGAATTGTAGCAGAACCAGCCGGAGCTGCCAGCGTTGCAGCCTTGGAAGTTTTATCAGATTATATCAAAGGCAAGACGATTTGTTGTATCATTTCTGGGGGGAATAACGATATCAACCGCATGCCAGAGATGGAAGAACGTGCCTTGATTTACGATGGGATCAAGCATTACTTTGTAGTGAATTTCCCACAACGTCCAGGAGCTCTCCGAGAGTTTGTAAATGACATTTTGGGGCCAAATGATGACATCACTCGTTTTGAATATATCAAACGAGCAAGCAAGGGGACAGGCCCTGTCTTGATTGGAGTAGCTCTTGCCAATAAGCATGACTATGCTGGATTGATTCATCGAATGGAAAAGTTTGACCCGTCTTATATTAATTTGAATGGAAATGAAACATTGTATAATATGTTAGTTTAAACTAAAATAAAATTATTATCATATTATTTGCGTAATGATAACGATGGTGTTATAATGAGGGTGATGAAAGGGGGAGATTCCCATGGTTTTACAAATTTTACTTGTTGTATTGATTTTAGTGGTGATTGCATCAGTGATTACGATTAGTTCTGTATATGTGGTACGACAACAATCTGTCGCTATTATAGAACGCTTTGGTAAATACCAAAAGTTGAGCAATAGTGGTATTCATTTGCGGGCTCCCTTTGGGATTGATAGAATTGCAGCAAGAGTACAACTACGCTTGTTGCAGAGTGAAATCGTTGTAGAGACAAAGACGCAAGATAATGTATTTGTAACGATGAATGTGGCAACTCAGTATCGAGTGAATGAAAACAATGTCACAGATGCCTATTATAAATTGATGCGTCCAGAAGCCCAAATCAAATCCTATATTGAAGATGCTTTGCGCTCATCTGTACCAAAGTTAACCCTAGATGAGTTGTTTGAGAAGAAGGATGAAATCGCCTTAGAAGTTCAAAAACAAGTGGCAGAAGAAATGTCTACGTATGGGTATATCATTGTCAAAACTCTGATTACTAAGGTTGAACCTGATGCTGAAGTAAAACAATCAATGAATGAAATCAATGCAGCTCAACGTAAGAGAGTTGCAGCGCAAGAACTTGCTGAAGCAGATAAGATTAAGATCGTGACCGCAGCAGAAGCAGAAGCAGAAAAAGATCGCCTACATGGTGTAGGGATTGCAGAACAGCGTAAAGCGATTGTTGACGGACTGGCTGATTCTATCAAAGAGTTAAAGGGAGCTAATGTTGAGCTGACTGAAGAACAAATCATGTCTATCCTATTAACGAACCAGTATTTAGATACATTGAATAATTTTGCGGATAAAGAGGGTAATAATACAATCTTCCTACCAGCAAATCCTAATGGAGTTGAGGATATAAGAACTCATATATTATCGGCTTTAAAAGCCAAATAAAAATATGCAGAATAATATAGTTGTGACGAATATATGTTTTTTTATTGACAGATGAAATAAAAACGTATACAATTAAGAATTGTAAAGAATAATTCAGGAGAAGAACATGGTTAAGTCAAACTTTGAAAAGGTAGAAGCAGTTGTTGGCTGGGTTCGTGATAAGAAGATCACAGGTTACCGTATCTCTAAAGAAACGAATGCGCGTGAAATGTCTATCATTGCTCTAGCACAAGGACGCGCAAAAGTTAAAAATATTTCATTTGAAACAGCTCTTAGTTTAATCGATTTCTATGAAAAAAATCATGAAAAATTTGAAGATTGAACTGTGGTTACAGGCAGATTCCTGAATCGAGTCTGCCTTTTCTTTACAATTACAAACTAAAAAGACTGCATTCTTTATGCAGTCTTTATTTATTATGTGACTTTCAGTCCGTCTCGCTCCGTAAGGTGCGAGACAAATAAACCACCCGCTATGCGGGTGCGCGTCGAAGGTTATACCAAAAAACTCCAAACGCGATACAATAAAGGTGTTCAAGCCAATTGTAAAGCGAAAGGAGAAAATATGGCACAAAAGGCACATAGTTTATCACACACAAAGTGGATGTGTAAATATCACATTGTGTTCACCCCTAAGTATAGACGAAAAATCATTTATAATCAATATCGAAGTAGTTTGGGAGAAATATTCCACCGATTATGTAGTTATAAAGGTGTTGAAATTATCGAGGGTCACTTAATGCCTGATCATGTACATATGTTAGTAAGTATTCCACCAAGGATAAGTGTTTCAAGTTTTATGGGGTATTTAAAAGGCAAAAGTGCACTCATGATGTTTGATAAACACGCCAACCTCAAGTATAAGTTTGGAAATTGGCATTTTTGGGCAGAAGGTTACTACGTGAGCACAGTAGGGCTTAATGAAGCCACAATTAAGAAATATATCCAAGAACAGGAAAAACATGATATAGTACTAGATAAATTAAGTGTAAAAGAATATGAGGATCCCTTTAGGGATAGTGGTAAGTAGTACCAAAGTCTCTTTAAGAGGCAAGTGACGAGTCAAGAGCAATGAGGCTTGAACAACGTGAAAGCCAGCGTCTTTAGGCGCTGGCTGGTAATTTGGGCTTATAGCCCTGGTGCAAACCACCCGTTAGACGGGTGGTTATGATTAATTGAGATAACGCTGAAGGAATTCTTTTGTCCGTTCTTCTTTAGGGTTCGTAAAGAGGTCTTCAGGTTTACCTTCTTCTGCAATGATTCCCTTGTCCATGAAGATGACACGATGGGAAACATCGCGAGCAAATTCCATTTCGTGGGTTACAACAATCATGGTCAAGCCTTCTTGAGCTAGGTCCTGCATAATTTTGAGGACTTCTCCGACCATTTCGGGGTCAAGGGCAGATGTAGGTTCGTCAAAGAGAATGGCGTCAGGATTCATGGAGAGTGCACGAGCGATAGCTACACGTTGCTTTTGTCCACCTGAAAGTTGTTTAGGCTTGGCTTGCCAGTAACGTTCTCCCATACCAACTTTTTCGAGATTCTCTTTAGCAATTTTTTCAGCTTCAGAGTGGTCGCGTTTGAGTACAGTCGTTTGGGCAACGATAGTATTTTCAAGGACATTCAGATTTTCAAAGAGATTGAAAGATTGGAAAACCATACCGAGCTTTTCACGATAATGGGTGAGGTTATAGCCTTTTTCTAGGACATTTTCTCCGCGATAGAGAATCTCTCCTCCTGTAGGTGTTTCGAGTAAATTGATTGAACGAAGGAAGGTTGATTTTCCGCTTCCCGAGCTTCCGATGATGGAAATAACCTCTCCTTTATGGACGGTGAGAGAAATGTCTTTTAGAACTTCGTTTTGCCCATAGGATTTTTTTAGGTGTTTGATTTCAAGGATTGGTTGTGTCATTTTTTCAAATCCCCCGTTTGCATTTGGTTAGCACCTGTAGTGTAAGTATCCATGTCCATATAGCGTTCGATAAAACGTAGGATACGGGTCACAGTGAAGGTGAGGACAAAGTAAATCACTGCAATGATGGTAAAGGTCTGGAAGTATTGATAGGTTTGCGTCGCTACAGTATTTCCTGAGAAATAAAGCTCGACAACTGAAATAACATTCAATACAGAGGTATCTTTGATATTGATGACAAACTCATTACCAGTAGCAGGTAGAATATTACGGACAACCTGAGGAAGGACAATTTTACGCATGGTTTGATTGTGGGTCATACCAAGAGCGGTTGCAGCTTCGAACTGTCCCTTGTCAACTGCTAGAATACCACCACGAACGATTTCTGTCATGTAGGCGCCTGTGTTGATTGAGACGATAAAGATAGCAGCCAGTGTCCGATCGAGATTGATACCGAAAGCTTGAGCAGTTCCATAGTAGATAACCATGGATTGAACAATCATCGGTGTACCACGGAAGATTTCAATATAGACATTGAGAATCCAACCGACTAGTTTTTGTAGGCTGTAAATGGCTTTGTTTTCCGAGAGAGGAGCCGTACGGAAGACACCAATGGCAAGACCGATAATGAGACCTACGATAGTTCCGATGATTGAGATTAAAAGAGTGACACCTGCGCCGCGCACGAGCTGTTGCCAGTTTTCAGAAAGAATTTTAGCAACTTGGCTGAAGAAATTACTGCTACTTTCTTCAGTTGTTGTGGCTTCGGCAGGTTGCTCCTGAATCATACGATCCATCAGAGCAACTTGTTCATCTTTGGAGATGGTTTCAATACTCGCATTGATTTGGCTGATGCGGCTGTCATCTTTACGAAGTCCAATGGCAATAGCTGTATCTTCTTCGCCAGTTTTGAAACCGGGTTCTACTTGGACCATCTTGAACTTAGAGTTAGCGGCTTCAGCAGTCAGTGCTTCAGGGCGTTCCGAAACATAGGCATCAATAACACCGGCTTCCAGAGCTTGACGCATTTGAGCGAAGTCGCCCATAGCTGTTTCTTTTTTGGCACCTGGAATTTGAGAAATCAAATCATAAAGGTAAACACCTTGTTGAGAAGTGATTTTTGCTCCGCTAAAATCTTCCAAAGATTTGGCATTTGCATAGGCAGAGTCCTTTTTAACCAATAGAACTGGCTCGCTAGTATAGTAACTGCTTGAAAAGGCAATTTCTTGTTTACGTTCAGCGGTTGGGCTCATACCGGCAATGATCATATCGATTTTGCCAGAAGTAAGGGCTGGAACAAGTCCTTCCCACTTGGTTTTCACGACCAAAGGTTCCTTACCTAGATCTTTGGCAATCTTTTTAGCGATTTGAACATCATAGCCGTTGGCATATTGGTTGGTACCGTCGATTTTGACAGCACCATTACTATCGTCGTCTTGGGTCCAGTTGAAGGGAGCGTAAGCTGCCTCCATTCCGATGCGTAAATATTCGTCGGCTTGGACTTGGCTAACCAGTCCTAATGTAAGGGCTAGGCTAGCAAGGATAGATAAGCATAATTTTTTCATGTTTTCTCCTATTTCTAGTCTAAAAATGACTTCTCTCTATTGTATCTAAAAATGGTGAGATTTTCAATACAAGTAAGCCTTTACTTATAAAAAATGATATAATGGTGAAAAGATTGAAAGGGAATCAATTATGAAAAAAAGATGGCTGGTGACTTTGGTATTTGCTTGTTTATTATTTATACCGAGCTTAGTTTTTGCAGTAGACTTTGATATCTTATCCTATCAGGGTGATTTGAATATTCATGCAGATAATACTGCAATTTTTAAGGAAACAATCACCTACCGTTTTGGAGATGATTATAATGGCCAGCTAGTTGGACTAGGAAAAGCTGGGAAAATGCCAGAAGGATTTGATATTGATCCCGACCCGACCGTTCAAGTGTCTAAAAATGGGCAAATTATTCAAAATGTTTCCTTTTATACTATGGAGGAAGAGGACGGCTACAAGGTAAAAATTTATAATGCTGGATATGCCGGAGATACTGTTCGGGTGACGGTTACCTGGCAACTATCAAATCTTCTCTTCTTATACAAGGATATAGCGGAGTTAAATTGGCAACCCTTGACGGATAGTTCAGAACCTATCGAAAATTTTGAGTTTCGGGTAACGGGCTTTAATGGAGCTGAAAAACTTTTCTTTCATACAGGGAAACTCTTTACAGAGGGCAAGGTAGAGAAGACAGGTGGTGATTATCGTGTTCATTTGAAGAACCTACCTCGTCAGCGTGGGGTTGAATTGCATGCCTATTGGCTTAGAAAAGATTTTGAAACAGCTTTGGATCAGGGATTGAAGGGCAATCGTTTAGCAGAATTTGAAAAAATAGAGGAGTCCATTACTGCTGAAAAAGCTCAGAGCAAAGCTCTGGTTACGTGGATCATCCCTTTCCTACTCTCGCTTTTTTTAGTCTTTAGTGTTATTTTCTACTGCATTTACAGAAGAAAAACCTCCCCATCGAAGAAATATGCCAAAAATCACCGTCTCTATGAACCGCCAATGGACTTAGAACCGATGGTTTTATCGGAAGCTGTTTACTCCACTTCTTTAGAGGAAGTCAGTCCCTTGACCAAAGGAGGAGGGAAGTTCACCTTTGACCAACTCGTTCAGGCAACTTTATTGGATGTGATCGACCGTGGAAATGTTTCAATCATCTCAAATGGAGATGAAGTTCGTTTAAAAGTCGTAAAAGAAAAGGGATTGGCAAGTTTTGAAAAGGATTGCCTTAATTTGGCCTTTTCAGGAAGAGAAGAAGTGCTTGTTTCAGATTTGTTTGCAGATTACCAAGTGTCAACTAGTCTTTACCAAGGTGCAAAAGCAGCTGATGAAAAACGAATTCAGAAAACAGGACGTAAACTTAAGTCGTCTTTTGAGCAAGCTCTGAAGCAGATGCAGGATGGAGTGAGAAAGCGGGTTTCTTCTTTGCAACTTCCAGATTATTATCGTTCACTGAGTAATGGAGAAAAAATCCTGCGATTGACGATAGGTGTCTTTACGATTTTACCTGCTTTCGTTGGTTTTGGCTGGTTCTTGTATAGTTTGGATGCTCACGGGTATCTTTCTCTGCCACTTCCTATCCTTGGGTTTGTGGGCTTGATGTTAGCTGCCGTCTATTATTGGACGACCCGATTTGATACTCGTGATGGTGTTTTAAATGAAGATGGACTAGAAGCATACTATCTCTGGACTAGTTTTGAAAACATGCTTCGCGATATCGCCCATCTAGACAAGGCAGTATTAGAAAGTATTGTTGTTTGGAATCGTCTCCTTGTTTATGCTACTTTATTTGGTTATGCGGACAAGGTGAGCCATTTGATGAGATCTTATCAGATTCAGGTCGAGAACCCAGATATCAATCTTTATGTAGCTTATGGCTGGCACAGTATGTTTTACCATTCAACTGCTCAAATGAGCCACTATGCTAGTATTGCAAATACAGCAAGCAATTACTCCGTATCTTCTGGAAGTGGTTCTTCGGGTGGAGGATTCTCCGGAGGCGGAGGCGGTGGTAGCATCGGTGCCTTCTAGAAAAAATCTATCGCAACATCCGAAATTATGCTATAATAGAGGACAGAAAAAGGAGTAATACATGTATCTTATTGAAATTTTGAAGTCAATCTTTTTTGGGATTGTTGAAGGAATTACAGAATGGTTGCCCATTTCAAGTACTGGTCACTTGATCTTGGTTGAAGAATTTGTACAATACAAGGACCAAAATGAAGCCTTCATGTCCATGTTTAATGTTGTTATTCAGCTCGGTGCTATCTTAGCGGTTATGGTGATTTACTTTAACAAGCTCAATCCCTTCAAACCTGGTAAAAATAAGGCAGAAGTCCGTCGAACTTGGCAATTGTGGTCAAAAGTCCTCGTTGCGACCTTGCCTTTATTGCTAGTTTTTAAGCTGGATGATTGGTTTGATACTCATTTTCACAATATGGTATCAGTTGCGATCATGTTGATTATTTATGGGGTTGCCTTTATCTATCTTGAAAAACGGAACAAGGCACAAGCTATTGAACCAACAGTTACAGAACTTGAAAAGCTTCCCTACAAGACAGCTCTCTATATCGGACTTTTCCAAGTCCTCGCCCTCTTCCCAGGAACGAGCCGTTCAGGTGCGACGATTGTCGGTGGTTTGTTAAATGGAACGAGTCGCTCAGTCGTAACAGAGTTTACCTTCTACCTCGGAATTCCTGTTATGTTTGGGGCTAGTGCTTTAAAAATTTTCAAATTTATAAAAGCAGGTCAACTTTTGAGTTTTGGACAACTATTCCTGCTTTTGGTTGCTATGGGTGTTGCCTTCGCGGTCAGCATGGTTGCTATTCGCTTCTTGACTGGCTATGTGAAGAAGCACGACTTTACCCTCTTTGGTAAATACCGTATCGTACTCGGTAGTGTCTTGTTGCTCTATAGTTTTGTGCGTTTATTTGTATAAGAAAAAGCTTGAGGGAATCTTCCTTCAAGCTTTTTAAAATCCTGTTACTGTGACTCCTAGTAAACGGATGCCTTTTTCTTTTTCAGCTAGTTCTTCGTAGAGTTGAAGGGCAGTTTGAGAAATCTGACTAGCGTCCTGTGTCGCTTGTGGGAGACTTTTTCGTCTAGTTAGAGTAGAGAAGTCAGCATATCGTATTTTGAGGATAATGATTTTTCCAGCTTTGCCTTGTTGACTGAGATTGTGAGCTACCTTTTCTGAGAGAAGAGTCAGCTCTTTTTTGATGTCTTCTTCTACTTGCAGGATTTTTCCGTAGGTTTTTTCCTTGCCAATGGACTTACGAATACGATTGGCCTTGACCGGTGAGTTATGAATGCCCCTTGCCTTTCGATAAAGGTCAAAACCGAGTCTGCCGAACCGATCGATTAAAGTGACTTCTGAGACGTCCAATAAGTCTTCACCAGTATAAATGCCCATTTCATGAAGCCGTTCAACTGTTTTTTTGCCCACACCGTGAAATTTAGCAATGTCCATTTGTTTGAGAAAATCCTCAGCCTGATCTGGGAGGATGACTGTCAAACCATGTGGCTTTTGATAGTCACTAGCCATTTTAGCTAAAAATTTGTTATAAGAGACGCCTGCAGAAGCAGTCAGATGTAGCTCCTGCCAGATATCTTGTTGGATGAGACGGGCTATTTTGACAGCTGACTTGATACCGAGTTTATTTTCCGTTACATCCAAGTATGCCTCGTCAATACTCATAGGTTCAATCAAATCAGTGTAGCGTTTAAAAATAGCACGAATCTCAAGTCCCACAGTCTTATACTTTTCATAATTTCCTGAGATAAAGATAGCTTGGGGACAGCGCTCATAAGCTTCTTTAGAGCTCATGGCTGAATGAACACCAAAAGCTCGCGCCTCATAGCTACAGGTAGAAACGACACCACGTCCACCTGTTTGTCTGGGGTCACTCCCGATGATGACAGGTTTGCCCTTTAACTTAGGATTATCTCTGATTTCCACCGCAGCAAAAAAGGCATCCATGTCGATATGGATGATTTTTCTAGACAAATCATTAATCAATGGAAATATGAGCATTTAGCTTCCTTTCTAGCCGTATTTTCTTTCTCATTATACCGTTTTTTCTGAAAAAATGGAAAAGAGTAGTCTAACTTTCAAAAATATAATACAGATAATATCAAAAAAACAGCCTGTATTATAAAAGAAAGCGCTAAAAAGGCTGTTTTCTCCTTGTTGAAATCGGTTACTGTGTGGTATACTTGACTTATGAATGTAACAGATAGTTGTTACTAGAAAGAAAAATGAGGACATTAACATGGTTGTTAAGACAGTTGTTGAAGCGCAAGATATTTTTGACAAAGCTTGGGAAGGCTTCAAAGGCGTAGATTGGAAAGAAAAAGCAAGTATTTCTCGCTTCGTTCAAGCTAACTACACACCTTACGATGGAGATGAAAGTTTCCTTGCTGGCCCAACAGAACGTTCGCTTCACATCAAAAAAATCGTAGAAGAAACAAAAGCACACTACGAAGAAACTCGTTTCCCAATGGACACTCGTCCAACATCTATTGCTGATATTCCTGCTGGATTTATCGACAAAGAAAACGAATTGATTTTTGGTATCCAAAACGATGAACTCTTCAAATTGAACTTCATGCCAAAAGGTGGTATCCGTATGGCTGAAACTACTTTGAAAGAAAATGGATACGAACCAGATCCAGCTGTTCACGAAATCTTCACAAAATACGTAACAACAGTTAACGACGGTATCTTCCGTGCTTACACTTCAAACATCCGTCGTGCTCGTCACGCTCACACTGTAACTGGTCTTCCAGATGCCTACTCACGTGGACGTATCATTGGTGTTTACGCACGTCTTGCTCTTTACGGTGCAGATTATTTGATGCAAGAAAAAGTAAACGACTGGAATGCAATTAAAGAGATTGATGAAGAAACAATCCGTCTTCGTGAAGAAGTAAACCTTCAATACCAAGCATTGCAACAAGTTGTTCGCTTGGGTGACCTTTACGGTGTTGACGTTCGCAAACCAGCGATGAACGTCAAAGAAGCTATCCAATGGGTGAACATCGCCTTCATGGCTGTCTGCCGTGTTATCAATGGTGCTGCAACATCTCTAGGACGTGTGCCAATCGTATTGGACATCTTTGCAGAACGTGATCTTGCTCGTGGTACATTTACTGAATCAGAAATCCAAGAATTCGTTGATGATTTCGTTATGAAACTTCGTACAGTTAAATTTGCTCGTACAAAAGCTTATGACCAATTGTACTCAGGTGACCCAACCTTCATCACAACTTCTATGGCTGGTATGGGTAACGACGGTCGTCACCGTGTTACTAAGATGGACTACCGTTTCTTGAACACTCTTGACAATATCGGTAACTCTCCAGAACCAAACTTGACAGTTCTTTGGACTGACAAATTACCTTATAGCTTCCGTCGTTACTGTATGCACATGAGCCACAAACACTCTTCAATCCAATATGAAGGTGTTACAACAATGGCTAAAGACGGATACGGTGAAATGAGCTGTATCTCATGTTGTGTGTCACCACTTGACCCAGAAAATGAAGAACAACGCCACAACATCCAGTACTTCGGTGCTCGTGTAAACGTATTGAAAGCCCTTCTTACTGGTTTGAACGGTGGTTACGACGATGTTCACAAAGACTACAAGGTATTTGACATCGATCCTATCCGTGACGAAGTTCTTGAATTCGAATCAGTTAAAGCGAACTTTGAAAAATCTCTTGACTGGTTGACTGACACTTACGTAGATGCTTTGAACATCATCCACTACATGACTGATAAGTACAACTACGAAGCGGTTCAAATGGCCTTCTTGCCAACTAAACAGCGTGCAAACATGGGATTCGGTATCTGTGGATTTGCCAACACTGTTGATACATTGTCAGCAATCAAATACGCTACCGTTAAACCAATCCGTGACGAAAATGGCTACATCTACGATTACGAAACAATCGGTGAATACCCACGTTGGGGTGAAGATGATCCACGCTCAAACGAATTGGCAGAATGGTTGATTGAAGCTTACACAACTCGCCTACGTAGCCACAAACTCTACAAGAACGCAGAAGCCACAGTATCACTTTTGACCATCACATCTAACGTTGCTTACTCTAAACAAACTGGTAACTCACCAGTCCACAAAGGTGTATACCTCAACGAAGATGGTTCTGTGAACTTGTCTAAACTTGAATTCTTCTCACCAGGTGCTAACCCATCTAACAAAGCTAAAGGTGGATGGTTGCAAAACTTGAACTCACTTGCTAGCCTTGACTTTGGTTACGCAGCTGATGGTATCTCATTGACAACTCAAGTTTCACCTCGTGCTCTTGGTAAAACTCGTGACGAACAAGTGGACAACTTGGTAACAATCCTTGATGGTTACTTCGAAAACGGTGGACAACACTGTAACTTGAACGTAATGGACTTGAAAGATGTTTATGACAAGATTATGAATGGCGAAGATGTCATCGTTCGTATCTCAGGATACTGTGTAAACACTAAATACCTCACTCCAGAACAAAAAACTGAATTGACACAACGTGTCTTCCACGAAGTTCTTTCAATGGATGACGCATTGAGCTAAGATTTTAAATTAAATAGAAAAGGCCAGTTGGAAACGACTGGCTTTTTGCGTTCTTGAAAAATTTTAAAAAATTAGTCAAATTTAGTCAAAAAGTTATTGACTTTTACTGACCAAAGTGGTATAGTAGAAACATAAGGAAAATGAATTCCTTAGAAAACTTCATTTTCAATGACTCTATTTCTTGAAAATGTATAATAGATACCCTAGAAAGGGGTGAGGCCTATGTTGAATCTAACAGACTTTGAAAAGAAAATGATAAAAGGCTTATTAAAAAAAGAAAAACCAGAAGTTATTCTTAGAGTAGCGAGTTAGCTAGTCTAAAATTTTTTAAAAAAAGGTTAAAGATAGTCAATGTCAGATATCGCAAATAATTAAGAATAAACGAGGTAAAGAATATGAACAACAACTTTAATAACTTTAACAACATGGATGATTTATTTAACCAATTGATGGGAGGTATGCGAGGATATAGTTCTGAAAACCGTCGCTACTTGATTAATGGACGTGAAGTGACACCTGAGGAATTTGCTCATTATCGTGCAACTGGTCAATTGCCAGGAAATGCAGAATCTGATGCGCAAATGCAACAACACGCTTCAGGTATGAAACAAGACGGTGTCCTTGCTAAACTAGGTCGTAACTTGACAGCAGAAGCTCGTGAGGGCAAGTTGGATCCTGTTATCGGACGAAACAAGGAAATTCAAGAAACATCTGAAATCCTCTCACGTCGTACGAAAAATAATCCTGTTCTAGTCGGAGATGCAGGTGTTGGTAAGACAGCCGTTGTAGAAGGTCTAGCACAAGCGATTGTGAATGGAGATGTTCCGGCTGCCATCAAGAACAAGGAAATTATTTCTATTGATATCTCAGGTCTTGAAGCTGGTACTCAATACCGTGGTAGCTTTGAAGAAAACGTTCAAAACCTACTCAACGAAGTGAAAGAAGCAGGAAATATTATCCTCTTCTTTGATGAAATTCACCAAATCCTCGGTGCTGGTAGCACTGGTGGAGACAGTGGTTCTAAAGGGCTAGCGGACATTCTCAAGCCAGCTCTCTCTCGAGGTGAGTTGACTGTTATTGGGGCAACGACTCAAGACGAATACCGTAATACCATCTTGAAGAATGCAGCTCTTGCTCGTCGTTTCAACGAAGTCAAGGTAAACGCTCCTTCAGCAGAAGATACCTTTAAAATCCTTCAAGGAATTCGTGATCTTTATCAACAACACCACAATGTCATCTTGCCAGACGAGGTCTTGAAGGCAGCAGTGGATTATTCGATCCAATACATTCCTCAACGTAGCTTGCCAGATAAGGCTATTGATCTTGTCGATGTAACGGCAGCTCACTTGGCAGCTCAACATCCTGTAACAGATGTGCATGCTGTTGAACGAGAAATTGAGGCAGAAAAAGACAAGCAAGAAAAAGCAGTTGAGGCAGAAGACTTTGAAGCAGCTCTTAATGCCAAAACACGTATTGCAGAATTAGAAAAGAAAATCGAAAACCACACAGAAGATATGAAGGTGACTGCGAGTGTCAACGATGTGGCTGAATCTGTAGAACGTATGACTGGTATTCCGGTATCACAAATGGGAGCATCAGACATCGAACGTTTGAAAGATATGGCTCATCGTTTGGAACACAAGGTTATCGGCCAAGATAAGGCGGTAGAAGCTGTCGCTCGTGCTATCCGTCGTAACCGTGCTGGTTTTGATGAAGGCAATCGCCCAATCGGTAGCTTCCTCTTTGTAGGGCCTACTGGGGTTGGTAAGACAGAACTTGCTAAGCAATTGGCGCTCGATATGTTTGGAACCAAGGACGCAATTATCCGTTTGGATATGTCTGAATACAGTGACCGCACAGCTGTATCTAAGTTGATCGGTACAACAGCAGGTTATGTGGGGTATGATGACAATAGCAATACCTTGACAGAACGTGTTCGTCGCAATCCATACTCCATCATTCTATTGGACGAAATTGAAAAGGCTGATCCTCAAGTAATCACCCTTCTCCTCCAAGTATTGGATGACGGTCGTTTGACTGATGGTCAAGGAAATACAGTGAACTTCAAGAACACGGTCATTATCGCGACATCAAATGCTGGATTTGGCTATGAAGCCAATTTGACAGAAGATGCGGATAAACCAGAATTGATGAATCGTTTGAAACCATTCTTCCGTCCAGAGTTCCTTAACCGCTTTAACGCAGTTATCGAGTTCTCACACTTGAATAAGGAAGACCTTTCTAAGATTGTGGACTTGATGTTGGCTGAAGTTAACCAAACCTTGGCTAAGAAAGACATTGATTTGGAAGTCAGCCAAGCAGCTAAGGACTTTATCACAGAAGAAGGCTATGACGAAGTTATGGGTGTTCGTCCTCTCCGTCGCGTGGTTGAACAACAAATTCGTGATAAGGTAACAGATTTCCACTTGGATCACCTAGATGCCAAACATCTAGAAGCAGATATGGAAGATGGCGTTTTGGTCATTCGTGAAAAAGCCTAAGACAAAATTTTGAGAATAAAAAAAGAAGGAACTAGCTAAAAAGCTGGTTCCTTTTTGTGTTTAGATGATATGGCGCTCAAAGGCATCATCTGAGATTCCTTGTTCCAGGATGAGTTTCGCCCATTCTTTAGCTGAAAAGAGGCTGTGGTCCTTGTAGTTTCCACAAGATTCGATGGTAGTTCCAGGGACATCTTCCCAAGTAGTGGTTTCAGCAATTTCCTTGAGCGAATCCTTGATAACAGCCGCGATTTCAGCACTGGTATGGCGCCCCCACATAATCATGTGAAAACCTGTACGGCAGCCAAATGGCGAACAGTCAATCATCCCGTCAATGCGGGTACGGATGAGTTTTGCCAAGAGGTGTTCGATAGTGTGAAGACCAGCGGTAGGGATAGAGTCCTCATTTGGCTGTACTAAGCGAATATCAAAGTTGGAGATGATGTCTCCCTTTGGTCCGGTTTCTTCCCCAATCAAGCGAACATAAGGTGCTTTAACAATAGTGTGGTCAAGTTCAAAACTTTCAACAATAACTTCTTTTGACATGGTAAATCCTTTCAGTTTTCTTCTTTCATTATATCATAAAGCCTGCTCTTGATGGAGTTTGATAAATGACTTTTTGGATAATAAAGTCTCCGTACATAAACCTCAGAATTATAAAAAAAGAATGGAGTAAAGGAAAAGAAAAACTGAGTTCTTTCTAATGAAGCTAGAGCGACTTTTGAAAAGTGGATCAACTTTTTCTGAAATTTCTGTTTAATCTCTGAACTAATTCTGAACTAGATTGGGTATACTGGAGAAAATAAAGATAAAGGAGTTCAGTATGGAACATATGGTGAAAATAGAAGGCGTCTGCAAAAAGCATGGTAGCAAGCAGATTTTAGAAGATATTTCTTTTATAGCTAGAAGTGGTCGGATTACAGCTTTTCTAGGCCCAAATGGTGCAGGGAAAAGTTCGACCTTGAGGATTCTCTTGGGGTTAGATTGGGCGACAGCAGGGACTGCAACTTTTGATGGGCAAACCTATCAATCAATGACCTATCCGCTCAGAACGGTAGGTGCAGCCTTTGATGGCATTGGCGGTCTGCCAAATCGAAAGGTCTATGACCACTTGAGGATTATTGCGGCGAGTAATGCTATTCCAAAGTCTCGGATCGATGAGGTTTTGGAGATGACTGGAATTGCTCATAAGAGGAAGGACCTCTTGTCAAGCCTGTCTCTGGGGGAAGGTCAACGATTGGGTTTGGCAGCAGCTTTGCTGGGTGATCCTCAGTTTCTTATATTAGATGAGCCAACTAATGGGCTGGATCCAAGTGGGATTAAGTGGTTTAGAAAGTTTATCCGTCAGCAGGCTGATTTAGGGAAAACGGTACTTCTATCTTCCCATATCCTATCAGAGGTGCAAATGGTGACAGATGATGTAGTCTTGATTCATCATGGGCGAATTATTGAGCAAGGACGATTGGAAGAGGTGCTGCAAGATTCAGACAGTCTAGAAGATCTCTTCTTTGATTTGACAGAGGAGATTTAAGATGAAAGAAACGATGTCTTTATTGCATTCAGAATGGTTGAAAATCCGATCAATCAAGGCTTTCAAAGTGAGTGTGGCCTTCATGCTGCTATTGGTGCCTGTCGTATCCTGGCTGGAGGGTCGACAGTATTTGTCTATTGGCTTGGATGCTACGCCTGAGACGGTTCCCAGTCTGATAAAAGCCATTGACCCGCTGGAATATCTAGGTCTCAACGGGGCCTCTATGGCAGTCATGGTTTTGGTCATCTTAGCTGGAATTTTGGGAGCTATGGAATTTCAGTCTCATAGCTTGAGAACCAGTCTTTTATCCTGTAATAACCGCCTGAAGCTGCTTGTGGGGAAACTCATGACCTTTACTTGCTTTTCTCTTGCCACTAGCTTTTTATCAATTTACTTTAGTTATATGGTCATGCATTTCGCTTTAGGAAAGGAAGGGCTTGATCCGATTCTGCTTAATCAAGCAGCTTGGAGTTTGATTTTGTGGAAAACCTTATCTCTAACCTTATTGGGAATCCTTTCATTTTTGTTAGGTTTATTGGCTCGGACCATGCTAGTTCCTCTGCTTTTTCTCATACCCCAGATCTATAATCTGGGAAACTACCTGGCAGCTCACACGAGTTGGGGGGCTTATTTGCCACAGCCAGCAGGAGAGTTGTTTGCTGCAACCCCAACTTCCCAATATATCAACAATCCCTTGCAAGGACTGTTGATACTAGGCGCATGGTTACTAGTCATCGGCGGTATGACTTCTCTGCGCTTTTTGAAGACGGATTTAGGAGGGCGATACTGATGATAAAAGCTCTGCTTAGAAGTGAATGGATTAAGTTCCGTTCTTATTATCTCGCACTTGGTGCAGCCTTAGTGGCTCTGGTAGCTGTTCCATTTTTTCTGATGAATCTTGACTATAGTCAGACAGCAGTTGGTCAGACAAAGGCTATGAGCGAGGCTTTGCATGCCCTCTATCTGGCGCAGCCTGTCATCGTCATCTTTACTTCTCTCTATTTTGCCCAGGAGTTTGTCAAGTCGGGGATGCGAACGAATTTTCTAACCGTATCAAATAGAAAGGCTTGGTTGGCTGGGAAATTCCTTTTTCTGGTCTTGCTGCTCTTAGTCCTCTACAGTATCATGGTAGGCAGCTGTTTCCTTGTTATGCTGGCTCGTTTTGACCTAAGCTTTAGCTGGTCCTTGCTAGAGAAATTCCTCTATTACAGCTCTTTTGGTCTTCTCAGCAATATTTTTCTGGCTTTTTTAACTGCCGGCCTCGCTTTGCTATTTCAATCTTGGATTGTGCCGGTGTCGGTGCTCTTTCCCCTCTTGATTGGTCTCAGCCGTTTATTGGCAACGTTCATCAAGGAAGCAAAATACCTGCCCGATCTGGCTACGCTAAATCTTTTTGAGTATGAAGGGCTTCAGCATTCAATAGATTTATCAGGGCTGGGAACACAGCTGTTATGGTTAGCTTTGGTTTGGAGCTCTGCTATATTCTTAACCTTGAAACGAGATGTTCGCTAGAGGTATGCTATAATGGAAATCATGAGACAGTATCGTATTTTGGTGGCTGATGACGACCGGAGCATTTTGAAGCTGGTGAAAAACGTCCTAGAGCTAGATGCTTATGATGTGACGACGCTTGATCGGATAGAAGAGCTAGAGCTGACGAATTTTGTCGGATATGACTTGATTCTACTAGATGTGATGATGGAGCCTGTTAACGGTTTTGAGCTGTGTTCCTACATTCGTCCTCATCTTTCGTGTCCGATTATCTTTTTGACGGCTAAGGAATTGGAGGCGGACAAGGTGGAAGGGCTCTTTCGCGGAGCAGATGACTATATTGTCAAGCCTTTTGGAACCAAAGAATTGCTGGAGCGTGTCAGAGCTCATCTTCGGCGGGAGGAAAGACATGAGGAGCGATATTCTGAAATTGCTTCTTGTCAATTTTATCCAGAGCGCTATGAAGTTGCCTGTTTTGGTAAAGTCTTGAAATTTTCAGAGCGTGAGTTTAAGTTACTGCATTTACTTGCTAGAAATCCCAAGCAGACCTTCTCAGCTGAACGCCTGCATACCTTGCTTTACCCAGAAAGCTCAGAAACACAGCTTCGCTCCATCTCAGAATACGTATATCAGATTCGCCAAAAATGCAAACAAGAAGGGTTGCAAGCAATCGCAACAGTGAGAGGAGTAGGCTATAGATGGCAATTAGAACCCGAAATTTCAAAAGCCTAGTCTGGACAACCAGTTTAAAGATCGTCTTTTTTCATGTTTTGATTTTTGTGCTTATAGGTTATGAATTTACGCAAGGAAGTGATCACGTTCTTTTCACCTTGTTCTTTTGGGCAGGGAGCTTGCTGCTGATTACTTTTTATCATATTTTGAAATTGCTCCGAAAAATCGACAGGGAAATAAAAATGCTAACGAGCGAGAAGCTTCTAGAAGAAAATCAAAGCCAGCTTTTTCGGATTGAGGAAATGCTAGAAGTCTATAGCGATTTACGGAGCAGCCACCAAGAAAATGCTCGTCTTCTAGAAAAAGAGCAGCAGCATAATCAGGAGTTGATTTTACAGTTATCAGCGACATCGCACGATTTGAAAACGCCCCTAACTGTGATTAAGGGGAATGCTGAGCTCTTGGAATTGGCGCAGTTAGGCCAGCCACAGGCAGACTATGCTGTTGATATTTTGCAGGCTAGTCACAAGATGGAAGAGTATTGTGGCTCTTTGATTGATTACGCTAAGACTTTTCAGATTGATTCTAATCAGTTCAGTCAGCTTTCCTTAGAGGACTTTTTGGCTTATCTCCAGGACGATTGGGCACTGTTCAGCAAACAGGAAAGCCATCGTTTCTATCTCCAAGAAGATTGTGACCTTAGTCTGATTTTGTCAATTCATTTGGACTATCTCAAGCGAGCTTTGCTCAATATTTTACTGAATGCGCTTGAACATGCAGACCAGAATCAAAAGGAAGTGAAGCTGATGGTATCAGTGCAGCAGGACCAGTTGGTTTTTGCTATCTGGAACAATGGCCCTGCATTTTCAGAGGAGATGCTGCTGGGAGCGGAACAGCTCTTTTATCAGAGTGACCAAAGCCGCAATTCAGCTAATCCCCATCATGGAATCGGCTTAGCCTTTTCTAAACAGGTAGCTCTCTTGCACGGTGGTCGTCTGACCCTGCTCAATACAGACCAAGGAGGAGCCTGTGTCGAGTTGACAATTTCATTGAAATAAATGAGGATGGAAGATTATAAAAACGCATAATACCAAGTGCCCAAAAGACTTGATATTATGCATTTGATTTTTTTATTATGTAAAGATTTACTGGATTTTTCTCTCAAATTGAGTTTTTGTCCAGCCTTGTTTATTTACTTACGATACAAGCGATCGTATTGGTAGAATGGGTCAAAGGTTACGTTGATACCTAGTTTGCGAAGGACATTCTTGTCTTCATCGGTCAAGATGATGGTTGAGTGAGCTTCGCTTCCTTTGAGATTCCCAAGTTCTTCCATGGCACGCGCAGCGTCAGGATTTTCCATAGCTGTGATGGCTAGCACAATCAAAATTTCATTTGAGTGGAGGCGAGGATTGCGGCTACCCAGATGATCGATTTTAAGGCCTTGAATTGGCTTGACGACTTCAGGCTCGATTAGTTTCACTTCCTTAGCGATATCAGCTGATTTTTTGATGGCATTGATTAAGGCGGCAGCTGTAGGACCAAAGAGTTCAGAGTTTTTACCAGTCACGACTTCCCCGCTTGGCAATTCAAGGGCTAGGGCAGGACCACCAGTTTCTTCTGCTTTTTGGCGTGCAGCAACAGCAACCTGACGGTCTGCAGGAGTGATACCGAGGTCGTTCATGAGCAGTTCAATTTTCTTGACAGCAGTTTCTCCGACTTTTTCAGCTTTAAAATCAAGAACAGTTTGATAGTAGCGACGGATGATTTCTTGTTTAGAAGCTTCGACAGCAGCTTCATCATCTGTAATAGCGAAACCAACCATGTTGACACCCATGTCTGTTGGTGAAGCGTATGGAGATTCACCGAGAATGCGTTCCAACATACGTTTGAGCACCGGGAAGATTTCGATATCACGGTTGTAGTTGACAGTGGTTTCTCCGTAGGTTTGGAGATGGAAGGGGTCAATCATATTGACATCATCAAGGTCCGCAGTTGCAGCCTCGTAGGCCAAGTTGACTGGATGATGAAGGGGTAGGTTCCAAACTGGGAAGGTTTCAAACTTAGCGTAACCAGACTTGATGCCATTGAGTTGGTCATGGTACATATTGGACATACAAGTGGCCAATTTTCCAGAACCAGGTCCAGGAGCGGTTACGACAATCAAGTTGCGACTGGTTTTGATGTAGTCGTTTTTCCCCATGCCTTCGGGAGAAATAATGTGATCCATATCCGTCGGATATCCTTTGATTGGATAATGAAGATAGGAATCAATCCCGTTTTTATCTAACTGGTTGCGGAAGGCATCTGCAGCAGGTTGGCCAGCGTATTGTGTGATGACAACGGAACCAACAAAAATTCCCAGCTCATTGAATTTATCAATCAAACGAAGAACTTCTTGGTCATAAGAAATGCCTAGGTCGCCACGCGCTTTAGAATGCTCGATGTTGCTTGCGTTAATGGCGATCACAACTTCAACCTGCTCTTTCAATTCTTGCAAGAGCTTGATTTTATTGTCAGGCTCATAACCAGGAAGGACACGAGCAGCGTGGAAATCTTCTAACATTTTGCCACCAAACTCCAAATAGAGTTTGCCGTCAAATTGGTTGATGCGCTCCAAAATGTGGTCGCGCTGTAGATTCAAATATTGTTCAGAACTAAAAGCTTGTTTTTTCATTTTTTTACCTCTGACCTCTATTATAATAAAAAATTGGAAGATAGGAAACTACGGAGTCAAAAAAGAAATCAAAAAGATTAGGCAAACGCTTGCACTAAGTTTGAAAAAGCGCTATCATAGACTATAGATTATTAAAATAATGAGGTAAGAAGATGCAAGAAAAATGGTGGCACAATGCCGTAGTCTATCAAGTCTATCCCAAGAGTTTTATGGACAGCAACGGAGATGGAATTGGCGATTTGCCAGGAATTACTAGTAAGTTAGACTATCTAGCTAAGTTAGGAATCACAGCGATTTGGCTTTCTCCTGTTTATGATAGTCCTATGGATGATAATGGTTATGATATTGCTGATTATCAAGCGATTGCAGCTATTTTCGGAACCATGGAGGACATGGATGAACTCATCGCAGAAGCTAAGAAGCGTGATATTCGAATTATCATGGACTTGGTAGTCAATCATACCTCGGATGAACACGCCTGGTTTGTTGAGGCCTGTGAAAATCCTGATAGCCCTGAGCGAGACTACTATATCTGGCGGGATGAGCCCAATGATTTGGAGTCTATCTTTAGTGGATCCGCCTGGGAATACGATGAAAAGTCGGGTCAATACTATCTCCACTTTTTCAGTAAGAAACAGCCCGATCTCAACTGGGAAAATGAAAAACTTCGCCAGAAAATTTACGAGATGATGAACTTCTGGATTGATAAAGGTATTGGTGGTTTCCGTATGGATGTCATTGACATGATTGGGAAAATTCCTGATGAGAAAGTAGTCAATAACGGTCCTATGCTCCATCCCTATCTCAAGGAGATGAACCAAGCCACCTTTGGTGACAAAGATCTCTTGACAGTAGGAGAGACCTGGGGTGCAACGCCAGAGATTGCTAAGCTCTACTCGGATCCAAAGGGACAAGAATTGTCTATGGTCTTCCAGTTTGAACACATCTGTCTTCAATATCAGGAAGGGCAACCTAAGTGGCACTACCAAAAAGAGTTAAATGTAGGGAAGTTAAAAGAGATTTTCAACAAATGGCAGACAGAGCTGGGAGTTGAAGACGGCTGGAATTCCCTCTTCTGGAACAACCATGACCTTCCTCGTATTGTTTCTATCTGGGGAAATGACCAAGAATACCGTGAAAAATCTGCCAAAGCCTTTGCAATCTTGCTTCATCTTATGAGGGGGACTCCTTATATCTACCAGGGTGAAGAGATTGGGATGACCAACTATCCATTTGAAACACTGGACCAAGTAGAAGATATTGAATCCCTCAACTATGCGCGTGAAGCTCTTGAAAAAGGCGTTCCTATGGAAGAAATCATGGACAGCATCCGTGTCATCGGTCGTGATAATGCCCGTACTCCGATGCAGTGGGATGAGAGCAAAAACGCTGGTTTCTCAACAGGTCAACCTTGGTTGGCGGTTAATCCAAACTACGAAGCAATCAACGTTCAAGAAGCACTGGCAAATCCAGATTCTATTTTCTATACCTATCAAAAACTCGTTCAAATCCGTAAGGAGAATAGTTGGCTGATTCGAGCTGACTTTGAATTACTTGATACAGCTGACAAGGTTTTTGCCTATATTCGTAAGGACGGTGACCGTCGCTTCCTAGTAGTGGCTAACTTGTCCAATGTAAAACAAACCTTTTCAGTAGTAGGAAAAGTCAAATCTGTCTTGATTGAAAACACTACTGCTAAAGAAGCAGTTGAAAAACAAATCTTGGCACCATGGGATGCTTTCTGTGTGGAACTAACGGATTAAAATAAGGGAACCTCAAGCTTTTGTAGCTTGGGGCCTTTTTAGTAAAAATTATGTAGAAAAGTCTTTAAAAATATTTGTTAGAATTTTCTAAAAAATCTGTCGAAAGCCCTTGCTTTTATGAAAAAATAGGGTATAATGGTGAAAATACTATCTTAAAGGAGATTACTTATGAGATCGAAAAAGTGGCTCTTAGGAGCAGGTGCCGTCCTAAGCACAGCCCTTCTTTTAACTGCTTGTGGGAAAAGTGAAAAGAAGGCAGATGCGCCCAAGACATTCTCTTATGTCTATGCTATGGATCCATCATCTTTGGACTACAGTGTGACGAGCAAGAGTTCAACTTCTGATGTTATAGCGAACGTTGTCGATGGCCTTTTGGAAAATGATAAGTATGGAAACTTAATTCCATCACTTGCAGAAGACTGGTCTGTTTCTAAAGATGGCTTGACCTATACCTACAAACTTCGTAAGGGTGTAAAATGGTATACTTCTGAGGGAGAAGAGTATGCTGAAGTCAAGGCTCAGGATTTTGTTACTGGTCTAAAACACGCAGCTGATGGAAAATCAGATGGTCTTACTTTGATTCAAGATTCTATCAAAGGATTGGCTGCCTACATCAGTGGAGAAAGCAATGACTTTTCTACTGTAGGAGTCAAGGCTGTTGACGATTACACGGTAGAATATACGCTTAACAAGCCAGAAAGTTTCTGGAACTCTAAGGTCACAACTGCAACCATGCTTCCAGTTAATGAAGAGTTTTTGAATTCTAAAGGGAGCGACTACGGTGCGCCGACCCCATCAAGCATCCTTTATAATGGTCCTTATTTCTTGAAATCATTGACTTCAAAATCAGCCATTGAATATGAAAAGAATCCAAATTACTGGGATAAGGACAACGTTAAGATTGACAATGTCAAATTAACTTTCTACGATGGATCTGACCAAGAATCTTTGATTCGTAGCTTTACACAAGGTGCCTATACAACAGCTCGTCTCTTCCCAACAAGCTCAAACTTTGAGTCAACTAAAAAAGAGTATGGCGATAAGATTGTTTACAGTCCACAAGAAGCGACAAGCTACTATCTTACTGTTAACGTAAACCGTCAATCTTACAATAAAACAGCCAAAACAGACGAAACTCAAAAAACATCAACGAAAGAAGCTCTTCTCAACAAGAACTTCCGCCAGGCGCTGAACTTTGCTCTTGACCGTCATTCTTATACTGCTCAGTTGAATGGTGAAGAAGGTGCAGACAAGATTATCCGTAATAGCCTAGTGCCTCATGACTACGTTCAAGTAGGTGAAAAAACCTTTGGAGAGTTGGCACAGGCAGAGCTCGTTTCATATGGAGACCAGTGGAAAGATGTAGCCCTTACAGATGGCAAGGATACGATTTACAGTCCTGAAAAAGCTAAGGCAGCCTTTGCTAAAGCCAAGGAAGAATTGCAAGCCAAGGGGGTTACCTTCCCAATCCATTTAGATATCCCGGTTGAACAAACAGATGTAATCGCGGTTCAACAAACTAACTCACTCAAGCAGTCTATCGAATCATCACTTGGTACTGAAAATGTCATTGTCGATGTTCTTCAAATGACCGATAATGAAAAAATGAGCATTACGTCTCAAGCCAAGGTACCATCCCAAAAAGACTATGACTTGAACGGAACTGGTTGGGGACCAGACTATCAAGACCCAGCTACCTACCTCAATATTCTTGATGCCAAGAAGGGTTCTGCCCTTAAACACTTGGGAATTACTCGCGGAAAAGATCCAGAAGTGATGGCTCAAGTTGGACTGGACGAATACAAGAAACTCTTGGATGATGCTGCAGCTGAAACTAGCGACCTTAATAAGCGTTATGAAAAATACGCCAAAGCTCAAGCTTGGGTATCGGATAGTTCACTTTTAATCCCAGTTGCTTCTTCAGGTGGTTCTCCAACGGTTAGCCGTACTGTACCGTTCACAAAAGCCTACTCTCAAGTTGGAATCAAGGGGGACCCATTTGTGTTCAAAGGATTGGAGTTACAAAAGGACGTTGTGACTGCAAAAGAATACGAAGAAGCCTTCAAGAAATGGCAACAAGAAAAAATCGAAACAAATGCCAAATACCAAAAAGAACTTGAAAAACACGTCAAGTAATCTATAAACAAAAAAGGAAGTTGCAGAAAATCTGTGCTTCCTTTTTTGTTTTGAGACACCAGTTGACATAAAAGCAGTAACTTTACATTTTTGAATAAATTTGATAAAATATGGTTATGTTATAAAACGTGACATAAAGGAGTGAGTGATGATCAAAATGAAAAAAAGACTAATCGGGACAGGTCTTGTCTTAGCGACAGGGATTTTGCTTTCGGCATGTGGACAGTTCAACACAAATACTAGCACTTATTCATCAACATTTAGTGCGAATCCAACAACTTTTAACTATCTTCTAGATTATTATGCAGATAACACTGCCGTTATTACCAATCTTGTAGATGGCTTGTTAGAGAATGACAGCTATGGGAACCTCGTACCTGCTCTTGCGGAGGATTGGTCAGTTTCATCAGATGGTTTGACCTATACCTACAAGCTCAGAAAAGATGCCAAATGGTACACGGCTGATGGTGAGGAATATGCATCAGTCAAGGCTCAGGATTTTGTCACTGGGATCAAATATGCCGCTGACAACAAGGGGCAAGCCATGGATCTGATCCAAAATTCAATCAAGGGATTAGATGGCTATGTGACGGGTGTGACCAATGACTTTTCAACTGTTGGTGTCAAAGCCTTGGATGACTACACAGTCGAGTACACTTTGACTCGACCAGAACCGTACTGGAATTCAAAGACGACTAATAGTATCCTTTTCCCAGTCAATGAAGAGTTCTTGAAATCAAAGGATAAGGATTTTGGTACCTTGACACCAGACAGTATCCTTTATAATGGTCCGTATTTGTTAAAAGATTTCACATCAAAATCTTCGATCGAATATGTGAAGAATCCACACTATTATGACCATGATAAAGTGACCATTGAAAAAGTTAAGTTAGCCTACTTTGATGGGTCAGATCAGGAGATGACCATTCGAAACTTTGAAAATGGCGCCTACTCAATTGCGGGAGTCTATCCAAATAGTTCGAACTATGCCAAGACAAAAGAAAAATACCAAGACAATATCGTTTATAGCTTACAAGACAAGACATCTTGGTACTTTAACTTTAACGTCAACCGTAAGACCTATAATCATACCGCTAAAACAACGGACGAACAAAAGAAATCAACTCAAACAGCTATTTTAAATAAAAACTTCCGTCAGGCTATCAACTTTGGTATTGATCGAACAGCCTACTCTGCTCAATCTAACGGTGAAGAAGCAGCAAGCAAGACCCTTCGTAATACTCTAGTTCCACCAACATTTGTCCAGGTGGGAGATAAGACCTTTGGAGAAGTGACAGCTTCTAAACTTGTAAACTATGGAACTGAGTGGGCAGGTATCAATTTGGCGGATGCTCAAGATGCTTACTTCAACAAGGAAAAGGCCCAAGCAAAATTTGCAGAAGCTAAAAAGGAATTGGAAGCCCAAGGCGTGACTTTCCCAATCCATTTGGATGTTCCTGTTGATCAGACGAATAAAAATGCGGTTTCTGGTATGAACTCGGTTAAGCAAACCCTTGAAACAGTACTAGGTTCTGACAATATAGTCATTGATGTTCAACAGCTTTCTACAGATGACTTTGGAAATGTTGCCTTCCTAGCACCAAATCCAGCAGCTCGTGACTACGACCTAAACTTTGATGGTTGGGTTGGTGATTACCAGGATCCATCAACTTATCTAGACCCCTTCAATGCTGAAACCGGCTTCTATCTCAAGATTTTTGGCCTTGATGCCAAGGAAGACCAAGAACTCATTAAGAGTCTAGGGTTAGATACCTATACACAACTCCTGAAAGAAGCAGATGCCGAGAACAAAGATGTCGCTAAACGTTATGAAAAATACGCTGAAGCTCAAGCTTGGATGATCGACAATTCTCTAGTCATGTCTGCTATGTCAAATGGTGGTACAGCCTCTGTAACTAAAGTAACTCCGTTTACACGTGCCTACTCCCTAGTAGGTATCAAGGGTGACGGAAATAATTACAAGTACATGAGATTACAAAAAGACCCTGTTACCAAGAAACAATTCGACGAAGCCAAGGCTAAGTGGGAAGCAGAAAGTAAAAAGACTATTGAAAAGAGCCAAAAAGAGTTTGAAAATCATATCAAATAAAAACAGAAATGGGGCCTCATAATAAGGGACCTTGTTTTTGTTTTATCAAGGATTCCGTTAATGGAAGTCATAAATTCAAAATATAGCTAAGAAAAAATGAATGAAAACGCTGATAATAGCAGGAATGGATGGAATTTCTTTCATGATTGTGATATAATAATCATAATTATTAACGTGTATAGGGGATTGCCATGAGTAGACGTTCAAAGAGAAATCGTTCAGGAAATGTGAAGCGAAGTATTAATATAGCCTTATTAGCCATTTATTTATTATTGAGTGGCTCTTTGTTGTTCTTAATTTTTAGACATAATATCCTAGCCTTTAGGCATCTCAATATCTTAGCTACTGTTCTAGTTTTACTATCTGTTATCGTAGCTCTACTTTTGATAGTATATAAGAAAGCCGAAAAGTTCACGATTTTCTTTTTGGTACTTGCGGTGTTGACTAGCTCAGTTTCGCTATTTGCTCTGCACCAGTTTGTGGGCTTGACTAATCACATCAATGCGACATCAAACTACTCAGAGTATTCGATGAGTGTGGTCGTTTTGAAAGATAGTGAAATTAACAACGTTACCCAGTTGGATAGTGTGACAGGTCCGACTGAAACGGATAATGACAATATCCAAAAATTGATAGCGGATATTAAGACGACTCAGAGCAAAGACTTGGCGGTTGAACAAAGTGCATCTTACCTAGCAGCCTATAAGAGCTTGATTTCAGGTGATGCGAAAGCGATTGTCTTGAACAGTGTCTTTGAAAATATCATTGAAGCAGAGTATCCAGATTATGCTTCGAAGATTAAGAAAATCTATACGAAAAAACTAACCAAGGATGTTGCGGCACCAAAGGTATCTAAGAATCAATCCTTTAATATTTATATTAGTGGTATTGATACTTACGGACCTATCAGTTCCGTTTCACGTTCAGATGTCAACATCTTGATGACTGTAAATCGAGATACCAAGAAAATCCTTCTCACTACAACACCTCGAGATTCTTATGTTCCGATTGCGGACGGAGGAAATAATCAAAAGGATAAATTGACTCACGCAGGGATTTATGGAGTGGACTCATCAATTCATACCTTGGAAAACCTATATGGAGTTGATATTAACTACTATGTTCGTTTGAATTTCACCTCTTTCTTGAAATTGATTGACCTTCTAGGCGGTGTGGATGTTTATAATGACCAAGATTTCACTTCTTTGCATGGGCAGTACCATTTTCCTGTCGGGAATGTCCATCTAGACTCTGAAAAAGCCCTTGGTTTTGTCCGCGAACGCTACTCTCTAGCGGATGGAGACCGCGACCGCGGTCGGAACCAGCAAAAAGTCATTGTTGCCATCATTCAGAAGTTAACATCAACGGATGCTTTAAAGAATTATGACAACATTATTCAAGGGTTGCAAGATTCTCTTCAAACCAATATGCCTTTGGAAACCATGATGGACTTGGTTAATACACAGTTGGATAGTGGCGGTCAGTATAAGGTCAATTCCCAAGACTTAAAAGGAACTGGAAGAACGGATCTTCCATCCTACGCTATGCCAGATAGCAACCTCTATATGATGGAAATTGATGAAAGTAGCTTGGCTGCAGCCAAGGCAGCTATCAAAGATGTGATGGAGGGCAAGTAGCATGATAGACATCCATTCACACATCGTTTTTGATGTGGATGATGGTCCAAAGTCGATAGAGGAGAGTAAAAACCTTTTAAGAGAAGCCTATAGTCAAGGGGTTAGGACCATTGTTTCCACATCTCATCGTCGGAAAGGGATGTTTGAGACACCAGAAGAGAAGATAGCAACTAACTTTTTGAGAGTTCGCAAAATAGCCAAGGAGGTGGCAGATGATCTTGTCATCGCCTATGGCGCAGAAATATACTATACGCCAGATGTTGTCGAAAAATTGGAAAAGAAATTGATTCCAACCCTCAATGATAGTCACTATGCTTTGATTGAGTTTAGCATGAATACACCCTATCGAGATATACATAAAGGACTGAGCGATATTCTCATGTTAGGGATTACACCAGTTGTTGCCCATATTGAGCGTTATGATGCTCTAGAAAATAATGAAAAGCGAGTTCAGGAACTGATTGATATGGGGTGCTATACCCAGGTCAATAGTTCTCATGTTTTGAAACCAAAACTCTTTGGAGAAACTTACAAATTCATGAAAAAGAGAGCTCAGTATTTCTTGGAACGTGATCTAGTTCACGTAATCGCTAGTGATATGCATAACTTGGATCGCAGACCACCTCATATGGAAGAAGCCTATGATATCATTGCTAAAAGGTATGGCGAAGATAAGGCGAAGGAACTCTTCAAAGATAACCCACGAAAAATAATAATGGATCAATTGATTTAGGAGAAACAATGAAAGAACAAAATATGATGGAAATTGATGTATTTCAATTACTTAAAATCCTTTGGAAACGGAAAGTTCTAATTGCACTGGTAGCAATCGTAACTGGGGTAGTAGCCTTTGCCTACAGTAGCTTTATCGTAAAACCTGAATATACCAGTACGACACGTATCTATGTAGTTAATCGTAATCAGGGAGATAAGCCTGGATTGACAAACCAAGATTTGCAAGCAGGATCTTACTTGGTTAAAGACTATCGCGAAATTATTCTATCACAAGACGTTTTGGAGAAGGTCGCAACGGATTTGAAACTGGATCTTCCTTCAAAAGGTTTGGCTAGTAAAATCAAGGTGACCGTACCGGCTGATACACGTATCGTATCGATCTCTGTTACAGATCGTGCGCCTGAAGAAGCAAGTCGCATCGCCAATTCATTGAGAGAGGTTGCAGCTCAAAAGATTATAAGTGTTACACGGGTTTCAGATGTGACGACACTCGAAGAGGCTCGCCCAGCAACCTCACCATCTTCACCAAACATTCGTCGTAATACCATGATTGGATTTCTCACTGGAGCGGTTGTGATGATTGTCGCGGTTCTCCTTATTGAACTCCTAGATACACGTGTTAAACGACCAGAAGACGTTGAAGATGTTATGCAAATTGCACTATTGGGAGTAGTTCCAAATTTGGATAAATTGAAATAGGAGAGAAAAATGCCAACGTTAGAAATTGCACAAAAAAAATTAGATTTGGCAAGAAAAGCAGAGGAATATTACAATGCGCTTCGTACCAATATACAATTGAGTGGAAATAACTTAAAAGTTATTTCAATTACATCAGTAAAACCAGGGGAAGGGAAGTCAACTACTTCTACCAATATTGCTTGGGCCTTTGCGCGTGCTGGATATAAGACGCTTTTAATTGATGCCGATATTCGTAATTCTGTCATGTCAGGTGTTTTTAAATCACGTGAAAAGATTACGGGATTAACAGAATTCTTATCAGGGACAACAGATTTATCACAAGGGTTATGTGATACGAATGTTGAAAATTTGTTTGTCATTCAAGCTGGTTCCGTTTCTCCAAATCCAACAGCTTTGTTGCAAAGTGAGAATTTTAAGACTATGCTTGACACTTTGCGCAAGTACTTCGATTACATCATTGTGGACACCGCTCCTATCGGGGTTGTGATTGATGCGGCTATCATCACTCAGAAATGTGATGCTTCGATTTTGGTGACTGCAGCTGGTGAAACAAATCGACGTGATATCCAAAAAGCCAAAGAACAATTGGAACAAACAAGTAAACCATTCTTAGGGATTGTATTAAATAAATTGAATACCTCAGTTGAAAAATATGGATCATATGGAGCTTATGGCTCTTACGGGAAAAAATAAGAGATAGCTTAGGGAAGATATTATGGAAGAAAAAGGATTGAAGATTACTTTGGCGGCAATCCAGAGTTTTCTTGTCATTATATTAGCTTATTTACTTAGTTTTGTTAGAGAAACAGAGATTGTGAACACCTCTGTTATCATCTTGTCCATTCTGCATTTTGTTGTTTTTAGCATTAGTGATTATGAGCGTGATTTTTTTAAAAGGGGCTATTTGGCTGAGTTTATCAGCACTACAAAATATATCGTTTTCTTTGCTTTAGCCATCAGTATTTCAAACTTCTTTTTAGAAGATCGTTTTAGTATCTCTAGACGAGGCATGATTTATTTTTTGACAATACATTCTATTTTGTTGTATTTGTTGAATCTGTGCATTAAACGCTATAGGAGACGTATCTTTCCAAATTTCAAGGGGAGTAAAAAGATATTTTTGATAACAGCTACTTCCAGAGTTGAGAAAGTTGTAGATAGACTGATAGAGTCGGGAGATATTTTTTGGGAATTGGTGGCGGTCAGTGTTTTGGATCAGCCTAATTTTCAGCGTGCATCCGTAACCGTTGTACCTGCAGAGAACATCTTAGACTTTGCTACCCATGAAGTTGTTGATGAAGTTTTTATCAATTTACCAAGTGAAAAGTACGACATCGGGGAGTTTATCTCTCTTTTTGAAACAATGGGAATTGACGTGACAGTCAACCTGAATGCTTTCAATAACTATCTAGGTAGCGATAAAAAGATTCGCGGAATGGCAGGCTTGAATGTCATTACATTTTCTACAAAATTTTATAAGACAAGCCACGTCATTGCTAAACGTTTCATTGATATCATAGGTTCGATTATCGGACTACTTATTTGTGGATTGGTGAGTATTGTTTTGGTTCCGGTGATTCGAAAAGATGGCGGACCCGCTATTTTTTCTCAAACTCGTATCGGAAAAAATGGTCGACATTTCACTTTTTATAAATTTAGATCTATGTGCGTGGATGCTGAGAAAAAGAAACAAGAGCTCCTTGCACAAAATACCATGCAAGGTGGTATGTTTAAAGTTGATGATGATCCTCGTATAACAAAGATAGGGAGATTTATCCGTAAGACCAGTCTAGATGAACTCCCTCAGTTTTGGAATGTTTTAATGGGAGATATGAGTTTGGTTGGGACACGTCCCCCAACAGTTGATGAGTATGAAAAATATACTCCTGAACAGAAACGTCGTCTTAGTTTTAAGCCAGGAATTACTGGTCTATGGCAGGTGAGTGGTCGTAGTAAAATCACGGACTTTGATGATGTTGTCAAGCTGGACGTGGCTTATATTGATGATTGGACCATCTGGAAAGATATTGAAATATTGTTAAAGACCGTCAAAGTGGTATTTATGAGAGAAGGGGCGAAGTAACTATATGAATAAGGTAAGAGAAATCCAGCTAGGAGAATTATCTTTATTAGAAAGTTTTATTACTATTTGTAGTAGATATGACTTGAGATATTATGCTTTGGGAGGGACATTACTAGGAGCAATTCGTCACAAAGGATTTATCCCTTGGGATGATGATATGGATTTGGGAATGCCACGAAAAGATTATGAAAAATTTTTGTCTATTTGCAGAGAGGAATTACCGAATCATATTATTTTAAGACTTCATGATGATAATTTAGGTAATACCTCTATCATGGATACGTCCTTACAAATTCCATTTGGAGATGAACTGTGTAGCCCATTCATAGATATTTTTCCTTTGGATGGTTATCCAGATGATCGTTTCCATTATTTTATTCATACCAACAAAATTAAATTCTATCGTGCACTTTCTAAAATTTCTGTAATCGATCGTCTACATGACAGAGATCGGGGAAGTTTTGAAAATGCAATTGTGAGTATATCAAAAGTTTTAAAATTAAATAAACTTTTAAAAACATCTACTATTAACAACAAATTGCAAAATCTCATAAAAAAATATGATTTTGAAACAAGTTCAATAGTTGGTAATGTATTAGGTTCCTACAGAGAACGTGAACTTGCTAGAAAAGAAGTATTCGGTAAACCACAATTACTAGAGTTTGAGAACTTAGAAATAAGTTGCCATGCAAACCCAGATGAATATTTAACAAAAATATACGGTGATTACATGAAGTTACCAAAAGAAGCTGAACGTAAGGGCCACTTCGAGTCTACATGGGGAGATTAATTTGGATAGTTTTAATTTAATGGGGGTCAGGATTGACCCCTTAACAATAGATGAAACAGTAGAGGCAGTTGAGAATTTTGTCATTGAACAACGCCCACTTCATTTGATGGGCGTAAATGCTGATAAGATTAACCAATGTCAATCAGATGAAGTTATTAAAAAGATAGTTAACGAGTCTGAAATCATCAATGCAGATGGCGCATCAGTAGTTCTAGCCTCTCGATTTTTGGGTTACCAAGTTCCAGAACGTGTTGCTGGAATTGATTTAATGCAAAGATTATTAAAATTAGCCAATGAGAAATCTTATTCAGTGTATTTCTTTGGTGCTAAAGAAGAAGTTTTGCAGGATATGTTACAAAATTTCAAAGAAGAGTATCCAAATCTACGAGTTGTTGGACATCGTAATGGTTATTTTTCTGAGGAAGATGAGCAAGATATTCAGGAAGATATTCGTGAAAAAAATCCCGATTTTGTATTTGTTGGAATTACCTCACCTAAAAAAGAGTACATCATCCAAAAATTTATGGATAATGGAGTGAATTCTATTTTTATGGGTGTAGGTGGTAGCTTTGACGTCTTGTCTGGTCACATTCAGCGTGCTCCACTTTGGATGCAGAAATCAAATTTGGAGTGGTTGTTCCGTGTTGCTAATGAACCAAAGCGTCTCTTTAAACGATACTTTGTAGGGAATGTTACCTTTATTAAGCGAGTTTTAGATGAGAAACGAAAAACGAAAAAATAATATTTTACATATTTCACGAACAATGGATATTGGTGGCGCTGAGAGGATTGTGTACCAGTTGAGTTCTGATTTGCAAGATGAGTTTGATAGTGTACACATTGCTTCTACAGGAGGCCTTTGGGAACGAGAATTAGCAGTCCAAGGAATTATCCATCATAAAATCCAGGATATAGACAGCAAAAATCCTTTTACAGTGTTGCAGTTGATTCTTAGTATCTATCAAATTATTAATAATAATGATATCACTCTGGTCCATACTCATCATCGAATGGCTGCTTTTTATATTCGTTTATTAAAACTGATTAATCCCAAATTAATCCACGTTTATACTGCCCATAATGTTTTCAAAGATAAGTTGTCTTTATATAGATTTTCACTGAAAAATGCCTACAGTATTGCAGTTAGTCAAGCAGTTAATAAAAATTTGAAAGATGATGTGGGGATTACCGACAGTACTGTCATCTATAACGGAGTAATCTTAAAGCAGACAAATAAACAGGTTGATGAGATTATGAAGTTTGATGGAATCAAACTTGGTTGTATTGCAAGATTATCTGAACAAAAGGGCTTGACCTATCTTATTGATGCGATGTCTCTGATTTCAAAAGAAAATATTCATTTATTTATCGTTGGTGACGGAGAGCTTAGAACTGAACTAGAAAATAAAGTTAAAGATCTCAATCTAGAAGAGAAAGTAATTTTTTTGGGCTATAGACAAGATATTGTTGAGTGTATTAATAGTTTTGATTTTTGTGTCTTACCCTCAGTATTTGAGGGACTTGGCCTAGTTGCTATTGAAGCATTTATGAATGGAAAAACAATGATTGCAACAGATATTTCAGGATTAAATGAAGTTGTTACGAAAGAAAATGGTGTGTTGGTTCCGCTTAAAGATGCTAGAGCCTTAGCTTCTGCTATTGAGGGGCTGTCGACTGACTTGCAACTTAGAACAAAGTTAGCTACTCAGGCTAAAAAAGATTATGAGGAGAAATTTAGTTATCCTTTGTTTCTAGAGAATTATCGTAAATTTTATCAAAAACTAATGGGAGATCCAAAATGAAAAAAGTAATGTTAGTTTTTGGGACGCGTCCAGAAGCAATAAAAATGTGTCCTTTAGTCAATGAGTTGAAGAAAAACAACTCGATAAAAATACTTGTGTGTGTAACTGGTCAACATAAAGAAATGTTAGAACAAGTTTTGGATGTCTTTAAAGTTGTTCCTGATTATGACTTAGGAATTATGAAGACAAATCAAACATTATTTACAATCACGACAAGTATTTTAGATAAAATTCAAGCGGTTTTAGAGCAGGAGAAACCAGATATTGTTCTTGTTCATGGAGATACTACAACCACTTTTGCAACAGCTTTAGCTGCATTTTACATGGGAATTAAAGTTGGACATGTAGAAGCAGGATTGAGAACTTATAATCTTCAAAGCCCATTTCCTGAGGAATTCAATCGCCAGACTACTTCAATTATTGCGGATTTCAATTTTGCTCCGACAGAGGTGGCTAAAGAGAATCTCTTAAAAGAGGGAAGAGAGAATATCTATGTTACTGGGAATACAGTTATTGATGCCTTGAAAACAACTGTTCAAGATCATTATGACCATCCTATTTTAGAGTGGGCGAAGGACAGTAAACTAATCATGTTGACAGCACATCGACGTGAAAATCTTGGTCAACCCATGGAAAATATGTTTAACGCAGTTAATCGTATCCTGAATGAATTTGAAGATGTTAAAGTCGTATATCCTATTCATAAGAATCCTAAGGTTCGTGAGTCAGCAAGTAAGGTATTTGGCGACAATGAACGTATGAAAATTATTGAACCTCTAGAAGTCATTGATTTCCATAATTTTATGAATCAAAGCTACATGATTTTAACAGATTCTGGTGGTGTACAAGAAGAAGCACCTTCTTTAGGTAAACCAGTATTGGTAATGCGTGATACAACAGAACGTCCAGAGGGTATTGCTGCGGGAACATTGAAGTTAGTAGGAACAGAAGAAGAAAATATTTATACTAATTTCAAACTTCTTCTAGAAGATGAAACAGAGTACAGCAAGATGAGTAAAGCAAGTAATCCATATGGAGATGGAAAAGCTTGTGAGCGTATTGTTGATATCATTTTGGAAGGATTATCATAATGGATCAGATTTCTATTGTTATACCAGTGTACAATGTCGAGGACTATCTTCAATATAGTGTAGGCGGTTTAAGAAAGCAGACCTATAAGAATGTCGAGATTATCCTGGTAGACGATGGTTCGACGGATAGTTCTGGAGAAATTTGTGACCAATATGCTCGAGAAGATGACAGAATTAAAGTTCTGCATATTGAAAATGGCGGACAATCTAGGGCTAGAAATATAGGAGTAAAAGAGGCTTCCTCTGATTGGATTATGTTTCTAGACTCAGACGACTATTATGATTTAAGAGCGGTTGAATATTTAGTTGATTTAAGAGACAAATATGACGTTGATTTGGTTGTGACTTCAATTGTTGAAGTGAGAGATCATAAAATAAATAATATAGGCGAAAGTCTTTCATTAGAAAATAGTAAGAAACTAGATAAAGATGAAGCCCTTGTTCAAATGTTTTACGGGAATAGTGTAGGAACTCATCCTGGAGGAAAACTTTATAAGAAAGATATTTTATTAAAATATCCTTATCCAGAGGGAATGATATATGAGGATTTAGCTATTGCCTATGAACATATTGCCGCTAGCGGAGAGATTGCGGTAGGATCTATTAATCTATATAAATATTATCGGAGATCAGGTAGTACCGTGAATTCTGCATATAGTACAAAACTTCTAGATTTTTACAAGGCAATGGATTGCAATAGGAGTTATGTAGAACGAGACTTTTCAACCAACCAAGAGATGCGAAGAGCCTTAAATGTACGATATGTTTTTAATGGTCTTCACATTGTCCATGCATTACTCGGTTCTAATATGTATCGAGAAGTTAATAAGGTACGTAAAGAATACGTTCAGTATTTCAAGGACGTTATTCCGAATCCAAATGTCACAAGGAAAAATAAATTGAAATATATATTGTTCCTCGTATCTGCAAAACTGTATAAAAAAGTCAGAGGGAAAATGGGTTAGATAGTCATGAAGGTTTTGAAAAACTATGCTTACAATCTCTCTTATCAATTATTAGTGATTATTCTTCCGATTATCACAACACCTTATGTTACTAGAGTTTTTAGCTCAAACGATTTAGGAACTTATGGATATTTCAACTCAATTGTTACCTATTTTATTCTCTTAGCGACTTTAGGAGTTGCTAATTATGGGACAAAAGAAATTTCAAGTCATCGGAAAGATATTCGAAAAAACTTCTGGGGTATCTATACCTTGCAGTTTGGTGCAACTTGCTTATCAATTTTATTATATATAATTTTGTGTTTTGCATTTCCATTTATGCAGAATCCAGTAGCGTATATTTTAGGCTTAAGTTTATTATCTAAGGGAATGGATATTTCTTGGCTTTTTCAAGGCTTGGAGGATTTTCGTAAGATAACAGTTAGAAACATCACTGTTAAACTGGTGGGAGTTGTTTCAATATTTTTATTTGTCAAAACCCCAGGTGATTTATATCTATATGTTTCCTTATTGACAGTATTTGAATTATTAGGCCAGTTAAGTATGTGGTTTCCAGCACATGAATTTATTGGTAAGCCTCACTTGGATTTATGTTATGCAAAGAAACATCTTAAACCGGTAATTTTATTGTTTTTGCCTCAAATAGCAATTTCTTTGTATGTTACTTTAGATAGAACAATGCTCGGTGCTTTAGCATCAACTACTGATGTTGGTATTTATGATCAAGCTTTAAAATTGGTGAATATTTTACTTACTTTGGTAACTTCTCTGGGAAGTGTCATGCTTCCACGTGTTTCAAATCTTTTATCAAAAGGAAATAATGAAGCCGTGAATCGAATGCATCAGGTATCTTTTTTAATTTACAATTTGGTAATTTTTCCAATTATTGCGGGCATGCTAATTGTTAATAATGATTTTGTAAAATTTTTCTTGGGCAATGACTTTCAAGATGCTAGGTATGCTATTGCAATTATGATTTTTAGAATGTTCTTTATTGGATGGACGAATATTATGGGAATTCAAATTTTGATACCTCATAATAAGAATAAAGAATTTATGACCTCAACCACGGTTCCAGCAATTATTAGTGTGGGATTAAATCTACTCTTATTACCTAAATTTGGTTATATTGGTGCATCAGTTGTATCGGTACTAACGGAAGCCTTAGTATGGTTCATTCAATTGTATTTTACAAGAGAATATCTGAGAGAAGTGCCAATTTTTGCTTCAATGTTTAAAATATTTTTAGCGTCTATCCTTATGTATTTTGTTCTTTCATTGTTAAAGACAGGTATGCATTTTGTACCGTTGGTTAATGTTGTTATATATGCAGTTGTAGGGGGAATACTTTATGTTCTGCAAATTTTATTATTTAGAGTAGTTAGTCTAAAAGAGTTAAAAGAGCAATTATTCAATAAATAGAATGGTAAGAATATCACTATAAATTAATTAAATTTTTTTATAGATGAGAATTTGTTTTAGATAATATTGTAAAGGGTTAAAAGTTTAGGAAAGTGAGGAAGGGAGATTGTAGATGGACTGAAATTTCTATAATTAAAACTAATTATTTTAGTTCATTCTATAATATTCTTTATCAAAAAATGAAAAAAATAAATATTGAAAACCTACTGGTTAACATTGTTGTAGCGATAGTGGTATTTTTTAATGCTATATCTACAACAATGTTGGATAAGACATTTTTTCAAGTTAAAGCAAGTTATCTGTTTATGGTTGTCTTATTTTTAGGACTTCGATTTTTGTCCAAGATGAGGATTCCTTACAAATATCTGGTATTATCTATTTTACTGCTCTTAACAGGAATTGTAGTATATTTACAGACGGGCAGACTTAATTTTCTTGTCTATTCGACATTACTAGCTTTTTTAGTTAATGTTGATATGAAAGTAATTTTGAAAAATTATATTTGTGTCTCTAGTATAGTATTGATAGTTGTATTTATATTATCACTTTTAGGAATAGTACCAAATTTACAATATAATCGAGGGGGAGTGATTCGAAATTCCTTTGGCTTTATTTATCCGACCGATTTTGCTTCTCACTGTTTCTATCTGTTTATAGCTTATTCCTATCTATTAAAGGATAGATTGATTTGGACAAGAACAATAGTGGGGATTCTACTAGCTGGCTTTGTCATTAAATATTGTGACGCACGCTTAAATGCATTGTCTATTTTATTAGCAACGGTTATCTTTATATATTTTTATGTTGTTGGAGAAAAGAAACTTCGCATTTATGCAATACTGCCATATTCAGTACTGATTTTCTCATCATTAATGATGTATTTATCTTATACGTTTTCTTGGAGCTCACCTTTTCTGGTTTCAATTAATAAATTAATTACGGGTAGGTTGGCGTTAGGAAGAAATGCATTTACTTCCTTTAGTGTAAATTTATTTGGTACCAGAGAAGTTTTGTTTATCGGTTCAGGTGGAAAGACGGAAGCTGTAATGGGATATAACTATGTAGATTCCTCTTATGTCCAGATGCTGTTTACATATGGTATTGTTCCCGTAGTGCTATTAATTATAATTTATATCATTTCAGCAAAAGAGCAGTCTAAAAAAGGTCAATATTTATATGTAGCAATTCTATCTATAATTGCTCTAAACTGCATGATTGAAGCATTCTGGTTTGTGCCCTCGTACAATATTTTTATGTTTATGTTGTTTTCAAAAAATACTTTTGATAGGATTAAATTAAATGATAGTTTTTCGCAAATTAACACTTAAGTTTTTTAATTAGTAGAGAGATTGTTTTAAATGATATAATATTTTTGATCTATCAATTTTGATAGTTTAATACCACCTCATTTAATTTAGTTATTAAAAAAGGAACTTTATTGTTTGATAATGGAGATTTAATATGTATGATTATCTAATCGTTGGTGCTGGTTTGTCGGGAGCAATTTTTGCTTATGAAGCAACTAAGCGTGGAAAAAAAGTAAAAGTGATTGATAAGCGTGATCACATTGGTGGGAATATCTACTGTGAGAACGTTGAAGGTATCAACATTCACAAGTACGGTGCACATATCTTCCATACTTCAAACAAAAAAGTCTGGGATTATGTTAATCAATTTGCTGAATTTAACAACTACATCAATTCGCCTGTAGCTAATTATAAGGGTAGCCTTTATAATCTACCTTTCAATATGAATACTTTTTATGCTATGTGGGGTACAAAAACTCCTCAAGAAGTGAAAGATAAGATAGCTGAACAAACGGCTCATATGAAAGATGTTGAGCCTAAAAACTTGGAAGAACAAGCTATTAAGTTGATTGGTCCGGATATCTATGAAAAGTTGATTAAAGGATACACCGAAAAACAATGGGGACGTTCTGCTACTGATCTTCCACAATTTATCATTAAACGCTTGCCAGTTCGTCTAACCTTTGATAATAATTATTTTAATGACCGTTACCAAGGGATTCCAATTGGGGGTTACAACGTTATTATCGAGAATATGCTGAAGGGTGTAGAAGTAGAACTTGGTGTTGACTTTTTTGCCAATCGCCAAGAATTAGAAGCTTCAGCTGAAAAAGTTGTCTTTACAGGAATGATTGACCAATACTTCGATTATAAGCATGGTGAGTTGGAATACCGTAGTCTTCGTTTTGAGCATGAAGTTCTAGATGAGGAAAATTATCAAGGAAATGCAGTTGTAAACTATACAGAACGTGAAATTCCTTATACTCGTATTATTGAACACAAGCACTTCGAATACGGAACGCAACCAAAGACAGTTATTACGCGTGAATATCCTGCTGACTGGAAGCGAGGAGATGAGCCTTATTATCCAATCAATGATGAGAGAAACAATGCTATCTTTGCTAAATATCAAGAAGAAGCAGCACAGAACGGTAAGGTAATTTTCTGCGGACGTTTGGCTGATTATAAATACTACGATATGCATGTAGTAATCGAACGTGCCTTGAATGTGGTAGAGGAAGAGTTTAAATAAGATAATAAAGGATAAAATTGATCGATGAAATATTATCTAAAAGAAGAATTTCTGAAGGATTCTGGTGCACGAAATGCGGGGAATAAGGCGCGAAATGATGTCGAAGAAATAGTGGTTCGTGAGGGCTATAGTCCTTTGTTATTGATGGTAGATGATTGGTATCAAATGGGGACTATTAGGGCCCAACGACACAAGGCTAAAGCCCTATCTAAAGCTATCTCTAAGTTGAAGGAAGGAGATCAGCTACTTATTCAATTTCCTATGCTTCATCATAGTTTCTTTACGACCCATTTAGTAAAAAGAATGCAACGTAAGGGAGTAAAGGTTCACTTCATTATCCATGATTTAGAAGTTTTGCGCTATGCTAATTTGGATACAGTGCCCTGGAAGCATAAAATCCGAGTTCATCTTCAAGAATCTAGTCTTTTGAAACAAGCTGATGGTCTTATTGCTCATAATCCAATTATGAAATTAGTGCTAGTGGACAAGGGAATTTCTGAGAAAAAAATAGTTAGTTTAGGTATTTTTGACTATCTTATCCCGAATTATCAGGATAAAGAAAATCTATCGAAGGAAGGGGCTATTATTGTAGCTGGAAATTTGGCCCAAGAAAAAGCAGGTTACTTATATGAGTTACCTGCAAGACCGGCATATAACCTCTATGGTGTTGGTTTTGATGAGGCTAGAAAGCTATCCAATGAAACTTATTTTGGTTCATTCCTTCCAGATGAACTACCGTCAGCATTAGAAGGAAGCTTTGGGTTAGTTTGGGATGGTGATAGTTCTAAAACTTGTAGCGGAGTGTTTGGTGAGTATTTGAGATACAATAATTCCCACAAGGCTTCTCTTTATTTGGCTTCTGGTTTTCCTATTATTGTTTGGAGGCAATCAGCCTTGGCTGATTTCGTTTTAGAAAAGGAGTGTGGAATTAGTGTTGAGAGCTTGCTTGATTTAGAAAAGGAACTAGAACATTTGTCTGAAGAAGAGTATCAGAATTTGGTAAATAAGGCTAAGTCTGTAGGTCAAAAGATTCGAGAGGGTGCTTACCTCTTTTCTGCATTAAAAAAGTTAAAATGATTGATTGAAATATTATTTTAAGTTATATATTTCATAGATATTGAAACAAAAGTCAATAACTATGCTTAGAACAGTTTAAAACTGATTAAATAGATGGGAAGGAGAATCGTTAGATTCTCTCTTTTCTTAAAGTAGTTGTTTTTTAATTGAATTATTGGAATACTTTGTTAAAAAATTAGTGTATTGTGTAAATTATCTTAAGATAATTTTTTCAGAAAATGCTAAAATCATTCAAAAATTCTGAAAATTCTGTTGACAACTTTCTGAAAAGGGTCTATAATGGGATGTAAATTTTAAAGGAGAAAATGATGAAAAGTTCAAAATTACTTGCCCTTGCGGGTGTGACATTATTGGCAGCTGGTACTCTGGCTGCGTGCTCTGGATCAAGTTCAAGTGCTAAAGGTGAGAAGACATTCTCATATATTTATGAAACGGATCCTGATAACCTAAATTATTTGACAACTGGTAAGGCAGCTACAGCAAATATTACGAGCAACGTTATCGATGGCTTGCTCGAAAATGACCGCTATGGTAACTTTGTACCATCCATGGCTGAGGATTGGTCTGTATCTAAGGATGGCTTGACTTACACATATACGCTTCGTAAGGATGCAAAATGGTATACCTCTGAAGGTGAGGAATACGCAGAAGTCAAAGCTCAAGACTTTGTAACAGGACTTAAATATGCTGCTGATAAGAAATCAGATGGTCTTTATTTAGTTCAAGAATCAATCAAAGGATTGGACGCCTATGTGAAAGGAGAAATTACAGACTTCTCTCAAGTAGGAATCAAGGCCCTTGATGATTATACAGTTCAGTACACATTGAACAAGCCAGAAAGCTTCTGGAATTCTAAGACAACGATGGGAGTTTTGGCTCCAGTAAATGAAGAGTTCTTGAACTCTAAAGGGGATGACTTCGCTAAGGGAACTGACTCAAGCAGTATTCTCTACAATGGTCCGTTCTTACTCAAATCAATTGTTGCTAAATCTTCTGTCGAATTTGCGAAAAATCCTAACTATTGGGATAAGGACAATGTCCATATCGATAAGGTTAAATTATCATTCTGGGATGGACAAGATACCAACAAACCAACTGAAGCTTTCAAAGACGGTAGCTTTACAATGGCTCGTCTCTTCCCAACAAGCGCTAGCTACACAGAGACTGAAAAAGCATTTAAAGACAATATCGTTTATACACAACAAGATTCTACTACTTATTTGGTAGGTACGAATATCGATCGTCAGTCTTATAAGTACACTTCTAAGACAACGGATGAAGAAAAAACATCAACCAAGAAAGCTCTTTTAAACAAGGACTTCCGTCAAGCTCTTGCTTTTGGTTTCGATAGAACGGCCTATGCTTCTCAAGTAAATGGTGCAAGCGGGGCAACTAAACTGCTTCGTAACTTGTTTGTTCCTCCTACATTTGTACAGGCAGATGGAAAGAACTTTGGCGAAATGGTCAAAGACAAATTGGTGACTTATGGTGACGAGTGGAGCAACGTGAACTTGGATGATGCTCAAGATGGACTCTACAACCCAGATAAGGCTAAAGCAGAGTTTGCTAAAGCTAAGACAGCTCTTCAAGCGGAAGGTGTGAAATTCCCAATCCACTTGGACATGCCTGTAGACCAAACCAATACAACAAAAGTTCAACGTGTTCAATCTTTTAAACAGTCAGTTGAAGAAAACTTAGGATCAGATAATGTGGTTGTCGATATCCAACAACTTCAAAAAGACGATGTCTTGAACATCACTTACTTTGCTGAAACTGCTGCTGGAGAAGACTGGGATATCTCAGATAATGTGGGTTGGTCTCCAGACTTTGCAGACCCTTCTACCTACCTTGATATTATCAAACCATCTGTAGGGGAAAATACAAAGACTTACCTAGGATTTGACTCAGGAACAAACAACGCTGCTGCCAAGCAAGTTGGTTTGGAAGACTACGAAAAAATGGTTGTGGAAGCTGGGGAAGAAACTACTGATGTTTCAAAACGTTATGAGAAATATGCTGCTGCCCAAGCTTGGTTGACAGACAGTGCCTTGCTCATCCCAACAACTTCTCAAACTGGTCGTCCAATGTTGTCTAAGATGGTACCATTTACACTTCCGTTTGCATACTCTGGTAACAAGGGTATGAGCGAAGCCCTTTTGTACAAATATCTAGAAGTACAAGATAAGGCAGTGACAACAGAAGAGTACCAAAAAGCTCAAGAAAACTGGTTGAAAGAAAAAGAAGAGTCTAATAAGAAGGCTCAAGAAGACCTCGCAAACCATGTGAAATAATTTTGCAGGATATGAGAAAGGATTTAGTATTCCTCTTGGATGCTAAGTCCTTTTTATATCTTTAAAGCGAGCTTTTAAATTTGGGGTGTCTTGAGAAATTTTTCCGAATTTTCCTTTTTCCTATTGCTTTCTTAGATATTATTTGTTATATTAAAAGCATAATTATTTTTTTATTTATGACAGTTAAGCACGGTACTTTCAGAGAAAGGAGTATTTTTTAAAAAAGAAATGTAAACGCTTACTGTTAAGTGAAAGGATTAAGGAGTTTATGGATAAACAATTTTTTGAAAAACGCTGTAAGTTTAGTATTCGTAAGTTTACGCTTGGGGTAGCTTCGGTGATGATTGGAGCGACTTTCTTTGCGACTGCCCCAGTATTGGCTGATCAAGCAAGGGTTGGTTCAACAGATAATTTGCCAAGTGAATTGGCTGATTTGGATAAGAAGGCTAGTGATGAGGGGCACGATTTTGACAAGGAAGCTGCCGCTCAGAATTCTGGTTCAGCTGAAACTACTGAAGGCCCTCAAACAGAAGAAGAGTTGTTGGCTCAAGAAAAAGAAAAGTCTGAAAAGCCAAGCAATCTGCCAAAAGAATTAGAAGATAAGTTGGAGAAAGCTGAAGACAATGGGCGCGAAGTTGACAAGGATCAATTGGCTCAAGATACTGGGAAGCTCATTCCAGAAGATGTGGCTAAGACTACCAATGGGGAATTAAACTACGGCGCGACTGTTAAGATTAAGACACCATCAGGAGAAGGCAGCGGTATTGTCGTTGCAAAAGACCTTGTTTTGACGGTTTCTCATAACTTTATCAAGGACAGCCAAGACGGTAATATCCGTAAGGTTGTGGACAATGATCAAGGGGATGGAGATATCTATAGCATCTCATATCCGGGATTGCCAGATGTCAAGTTCAGCAAGAAAGATATTATTCATTGGGATCGTGAAGGCTACCTGAAGGGCTTCAAAAATGATTTGGCCCTAGTGAGATTGCGTACAGTTCTAGAAAATACGCCTGTTGAAGTAACTAAAAAACCAGTAGTTAAGAAAATCGGAGATAAGCTCCATGTCTTTGGTTATCCAGAAGGGAAATTGAATCCGATTGTCAATACTACAGTTGATTTTGTGGAACCATACGGAGAAGGTGTCCAAGGGATTGGTTACCAAGGAGGCAAACCGGGCGCTAGTGGTGGCGGTATCTTTGATACAGAAGGCAAACTAGTCGGTGTGCATCAAAATGGTGTAGTTGGAAAACGTAGTGGAGGCATTCTCTTCTCACCAGCTCAACTAAAATGGATCCAGGACCACATGCAGGGAATTTCAAGTGTGAAACCAGCAGACTTGGAAGAGAAAGAAAAACCGGCTGAAGAAAAACCAAAAGAGGATAAACCTGCAGCTGCTAAACCTGAAACCCCTAAGACAGTAACCCCTGAATGGCAAACGGTAGCAAAAAAAGAACAGCAGGGAACAGTTACGGTTCGTGAAGAAAAAGGTGTCCGCTACAATCAATTGTCTTCAACTGCACAGAACGACAATGGCGATAAACCAGCCTTGTTTGAAAAACAAGGATGGACAGTTGACGCTAATGGAAATGCGACGGTTGATTTAACCTTCAAAGATGATTCTGAAAAGGGCAAATCACGCTTTGGTGTCTTCTTGAAATTTAAAGATACCAAGAACAATGTTTTTGTTGGTTATGACAAAGATGGCTGGTTCTGGGAGTATAAATCTCCAACCGATAGCACCTGGTATAAGGGGGGACGTGTAGCAGCGCCTGAGACAGGAACAATTAACCGCCTATCAATTACCCTCAAGTCAGATGGACAACTCAATGCAACGAATAATGATGAGAAACTCTTTGATACGGTCACTTTGCCAGCAACTGTTAATGAAACTCTCAAAAATGAGAAGAAAATTGTCCTAAAAGCTGGTTCCTATGGCAATGAGCGAACAGTTGTCAGCGTTAAAACAGACAATCAAGAAGGTGTAAAAGCAGATGATACTCCTGCCCAGAAAGAAACAGGTCCGGCCGTTGACGATAGCAAGGTGACTTATGATACGATCCAGTCTAAGGTCCTCAAAGCAGTGATTGACCAAGCCTTCCCTCGTGTCAAGGAATACACCTTGAATGGTCATACTTTGCCAGGACAGGTGCAACAGTTCAATAAAGTATTTATTAACAAACACGAAGTCACCCCTGAAGTTACCTACAAAAAAATCAATGAGACAACAGCAGAGTACGTGATGAAGCTTCGCGATGATGCTAATCTTATCAATGCGGAAATGACAGTACGCTTGCAAGTTGTGGACAATCAATTGCACTTTGATGTGACCAAGATTGTCAACCATAATCAAGTTACTCCAGGTCAAAAGATTGATGACGAAAGAAAATTGCTTTCTACGATTAGTTTCCTTGGCAATGCTTTAGTATCTGTTTCAAGTGATCAAGCTGGTGCTAAGTTTGATGGGGCAACCATGTCAAACAATACCCATGTTAGCGGAGATGATCATATCGATGTAACCAATCCAATGAAAGACCTAGCCAAGGGTTACATGTATGGATTTGTTTCTACAGATAAGCTTGCTGCAGGTGTTTGGAGCAACTCTCAAAACAGCTACGGCGGAGGTTCTTATGACTGGACTCGTTTGACAGCTTACAAGGAAACAGTCGGGAATGCCAACTATGTTGGAATTCATAGCTCTGAATGGCAATGGGAAAAAGCTTATAAGGGCATTGTCTTCCCAGAGTATACTAAGGAACTTCCAAGTGCCAAGGTTGTTATCACTGAAGATGCCAATGCGGACAAGAAAGTCGACTGGCAGGATGGTGCCATTGCTTATCGTAGCATCATGAACAACCCTCAAGGTTGGGAAAAAGTTAAGGATATTACAGCTTATCGTATCGCGATGAACTTTGGCTCACAAGCACAAAACCCATTCCTCATGACTCTAGATGGTATCAAGAAAATCAATCTCCACACAGATGGTCTTGGGCAAGGTGTTCTCCTTAAAGGTTATGGTAGTGAAGGTCATGACTCAGGCCACTTGAACTATGCTGATATTGGTAAACGTATTGGTGGTGTTGAAGACTTTAAGACCCTAATTGAGAAGGCTAAGAAATATGGAGCTCATCTAGGTATCCACGTTAACGCTTCAGAAACTTATCCTGAGTCTAAGTACTTCAATGAAAAAATTCTTCGTAAGAATCCAGATGGAAGCTATAGCTACGGCTGGAACTGGCTAGACCAAGGTATCAACATTGATGCTGCTTATGACTTGGCACATGGACGCTTGGCTCGCTGGGAAGACTTGAAGAAAAAACTTGGTGATGGTCTCGACTTTATCTATGTGGACGTTTGGGGCAATGGCCAATCAGGTGATAATGGTGCCTGGGCTACCCACGTTCTTGCTAAAGAGATCAACAAACAAGGCTGGCGCTTTGCGATCGAGTGGGGTCATGGTGGTGAATACGACTCTACCTTCCAACACTGGGCAGCTGACTTGACCTATGGTGGCTACACTAATAAAGGTATCAACAGTGCCATCACACGCTTTATCCGCAACCACCAAAAAGATTCTTGGGTTGGGGACTACAGAAGTTACGGTGGTGCGGCCAACTATCCACTTCTAGGTGGCTACAGCATGAAAGACTTTGAGGGCTGGCAAGGAAGAAGTGACTACAATGGCTATGTAACCAACTTATTTGCCCATGATGTCATGACCAAGTACTTCCAACACTTCACTGTAAGCAAATGGGAAAATGGTACACCAGTTACCATGACCGATAATGGTAGCACCTATAAATGGACTCCAGAAATGAAGGTTGAGCTAGTCGATGCAGCAGGTAACAAGGTTGTTGTGACTCGTAAGTCAAATGATGTCAATAGCCCGCAATACCGCGAACGTACAGTAACGCTCAATGGACGTGTTATCCAAGATGGCTCAGCTTACTTGACTCCTTGGAACTGGGATGCAAATGGTAAGAAACTTCCTACTGATAAGGAAAAAATGTACTACTTCAATACGCAAGCTGGTGCAACAACTTGGACACTTCCGAGCGATTGGGCAAATAGCAAGGTTTACCTTTACAAGCTAACTGACCAAGGTAAGACAGAAGAGCAAGAACTAACTGTAAAAGATGGCAAGATTACCCTAGACCTTCTAGCAAATCAACCATACGTTCTTTACCGTTCAAAACAAACCAATCCTGAAATGTCATGGAGCGAAGGCATGCACATCTACGACCAAGGATTTAACAGTGGAACTTTGAAACACTGGACCATTTCTGGTGATGCTTCTAAGGCAGAAATTGTCAAATCACAAGGCGCAAATGAAATGCTTCGTATCCAAGGCAATAAGAGCAAAGTCAGCCTTACTCAGAAACTGACTGGCTTGAAACCAAATACCAAGTATGCGGTTTATGTTGGTGTTGATAATCGTAGTAATGCTAAGGCAAGTATCACAGTGAATACTGGCGAAAAAGAAGTGACTACTTATACCAATAAGTCACTCGCTCTCAACTATATCAAAGCTTATGCTCATAACAATCGTCGTGAAAATGCTACAGTTGATGATACAAGTTACTTCCAAAATATGTACGCCTTCTTTACAACTGGAGCTGACGTATCAAATGTCACTCTGACATTGAGTCGTGAAGCTGGTGATGAAGCAACTTACTTTGATGAAATTCGTACCTTTGAAAACAATTCAAGCATGTACGGAGACAAGCATGATACAGGTAAAGGCACCTTCAAACAAGACTTTGAAAATGTTGCTCAGGGTATCTTCCCATTTGTAGTGGGTGGTGTCGAAGGTGTCGAAGACAACCGGACTCACTTGTCTGAAAAACACGATCCATATACACAGCGTGGTTGGAATGGTAAGAAAGTCGATGATGTTATCGATGGAAATTGGTCATTGAAGACAAATGGACTAGTGAGCCGTCGTAACTTGGTTTACCAAACCATTCCACAAAACTTCCGTTTTGAAGCAGGTAAGACTTATCGTGTAACCTTTGAATACGAAGCAGGCTCTGACAATACCTACGCCTTTGTAGTCGGTAAGGGAGAATTCCAATCAGGTCGTCGTGGTAGTCAAGCAAGCAACTTGGAAATGCATGAATTGCCAAATACTTGGACAGATTCTAAGAAAGCCAAGAAAGTAACCTTCCTCGTGACAGGTGCAGAAACAGGCGATACTTGGGTAGGTATCTACTCAACTGGAAACGCAAGCAATACTCATGGAGATGCTGGCGGAAATGCCAACTTCCGTGGTTACAACGACTTCATGATGGACAATCTTCACATCGAGGAAATTACCCTAACAGGTAAGATGTTGACAGAAAATGCTCTCAAGAACTACTTGCCAACGGTTGCCATGACTAACTACACGAAGGAGTCTATGGATGCTTTGAAAGAGGCGGTCTTTAACCTCAGTCAGGCAGATGATGACATTAGCGTGGAAGAAGCGCGTGCAGAGATTGCCAAGATTGAAGCTCTGAAGAATGCTTTGGTTCAAAAGAAGACAGCCTTGGTAGCAGAAGACTTTGAAAGTTTGGATGCGCCAGCTCAACCAGGTGAAGGTATTGAGAATGCCTTTGATGGCAATGTGTCTAGTCTATGGCATACATCTTGGAATGGTGGAGATGTAGGCAAGCCTGCAACCATGGTCTTGAAAGAACCAACTGAAATCACTGGACTTCGCTATGTTCCACGTGGATCAGGTTCAAATGGTAACTTGCGTGATGTGAAACTGGTTGTCACAGATGAGTCTGGTAAAGAACATACCTTCACCGTGACAGATTGGCCAGATAACAACAAGCCAAAAGACATTGACTTTGGCAAGACAATCAAGGCTAAGAAAATTGTCCTTACAGGTACCAAGACTTACGGAGATGGTGGCGATAAATACCAATCTGCAGCGGAACTCATCTTTATCCGTCCACAAGTAGCAGAAACACCTCTTGACTTGTCAGGCTATGAAGCAGCTTTGGCTAAGGCGCAGAAATTAACAGACAAGGACAATCAAGAGGAAGTGGCTGGAGTTCAGGCGAGCATGAAATATGCGACGGATAACCATCTCTTGACGGAAAGAATGGTTGCCTACTTCGCAGACTATCTCAACCAATTAAAAGATCCTGCTACGAAACCAGACGCTCCAACAAGTAGCAAGGGTGAAGAACAACCACCAGTTCTTGATGTCCCTGAGTTCAAGGGCGGCGTCAATGCAGCGGAAGCAGCTGTCAATGAAGTCCCAGAGTTTAAGGGCGGAGTTAATGCAGCAGAAGCAGCTGTACATGAGGTTCCTGAGTTCAAGGGCGGAGTTAATGCAGCAGAGGCAGCTGTCAATGAAGTCCCTGAGTTCAAGGGCGGCGTTAATGCAGCAGAGGCAGCTGTACATGAAGTCCTAGAGTTCAAGGGTGGGGTTAATGCAGTTGAAGCAGCTGTCAATGAAGCCCCAGAGTTTAAGGGCGGCGTCAATGCGGTTCAAGCCTTGGTAAACGAGAAACCAGCCTACACAGGTGTATTGGCTACCGCTGGAGATCAAGCAGCTCCAACAGTTGAAAAACCTGAGTACCCGCTCACTCCAAGCCCAGTATCTGATACCCAAACTCTGGAAGATAAAGAAGAGAAACTTCCTGCTACAGGAGAACATGGTTCAGAAGCAGCCCTCTTCTTAGCAAGTGTGAGCATCGCCTTATCTGCTGCGGTTCTTGCGACAAAACGTAAAGAAGATTAATGAGATTTGATTTCAGCTGTTCAAAGCAACTCGAATCAAAAGGAACAAATAGCCGGAGAGGACCTCTTGGTTCTCTCCTTTTTCAAAGGAGAAATGATACCGCTTACTCATGTATGCGGATGAAAGGAATAGGAGAAAGATGGATAGACATTTTTTTGAGAAACGCTGTCACTATAGTATAAGAAAATTTGCAATCGGTGCAGCCTCCGTTATGATTGGTGCTAGTATCTTTAGCGCCAATATGGTTCAGGCGGCAGAAACAGCAACACCTTCAGAGACAGAGGGAAGTATCACTCATGTTCAAGCCATGGATAAGTTACCAGATGATTTAGCCGCTGCGCTTGAAAAGGCGGATGCAGAAGCTGCAACAGAAACAAGTCATGAAGAAACTCCAGCGACTGATGAGGGAACCAATCCTGCAGCAAGTGAAGAGGCAAAACCAGAGACAAGTCCTGCAAGTCCCAAGCCGGCAGAAACGCCGAAACCGGTTGAAACACCAAAGGCAGACAATCAACCTGCGGAAACCACTACACCAGCAGAAAAACCAGCTGAAAAGACAATCGAAGATAGAGAAGATGTCAACCATCTCGAGGGTGCTACTGCTCAGGCGAGCAACCATGAGACTGGGACCAACTTTACTGCAGATAAGGCTATCGATGGAGATGACAATACCCGTTGGGCTACAGATAGAGATGTACCAAAACCAACCTTCGAATTAACTCTTCCAAAAACTACTCTCATCAAGCATGTAGAAATAGACTGGGATCGTCGTCTTCGTAATGGGCAAAATGACCCCAATATCAAATCTTGGAGTCTCTACTACGCAGGTCAAGAAGACGTGGGCGCTAACGGAGAAAAACAATGGAAACTCGCTCATACCAAGACTGGAGATCCTGTTTTAGATGAGAAAGTTGACCTAGCTGAAAGTATTCAAGCTAAATATCTTAAGTTAGAAATTAACGACTATCAAGCGGGCACAATGGGTTGGAGAAACGTTGGTATCCAAGAAATTCGAGCTTATTCTAACGTTCCGGACCATAGTAAGCTAATGGATATCCGCCAAGTAACCGAACTAACAGTAGCAGAAGATGGACAGTCTCTTGTCTTACCAACTTTACCAGGAAAAGTCAGTCTCATTGGAAGCAACAAGCAAGGTGTGATTGACCTTCAAAATCACATCCATAAACCTCTGACAGATCAACGCGTCAAGGTCATGGTCCAACAAATTAGAGACAGTCATACCTTTACAAAAGAGTTTGAAGTAGTCATCAGGGGCCTACATCAGGACGAGGGTGTAGGTGTCAAACCAAAAGTAGCACCAGCTGTTCAACAATGGTATGGGAAAGAAGGCCAATCTTCTATCACTTCAGATACAGTCCTTGCGACAGGTGATTCTGGCTTTGATCAGGCAGCAACCTTTTACCAGTCAGACCTTGCTAGCCGTGGATTGGAACTGGCGACAGGTGATAAGCAGGCTCAAAAACGAATCGAGTTTAAAAAGGTTGAAAACAAGGGTTATGGTAAAGAAGGGTATGGCATCACTATCCAAGATGATGTGATTACCATCGAAGCTGCCACAAACACAGGAGCCTTCTACGCCACTCGTACTCTTCTTCAAATGGGAGAAACAGACCTACAAAATGGCGAAATTCGTGATTTCCCAAGTTTCAGCCACCGTGGCTTTATGCTAGATACAGGTCGTAAATTTATCCCTTACGACACCCTTGTAGACATCATGCTCAACATGGCTTACTACAAGATGAACGACTTGCAGTTGCACCTTAATGATAACTATATCTTCCTTAAGGAACACTTGGCAGGTAAGAATTTAAGTCCAGAAGAACAACTCAAGTATGTACTTGAACATGCCAAGACTGGTTTCCGTGTGGAGACAGACATTGTCGGTAAGAATGGTCAAAAATTGACATCAGACGAGCATTATACCAAGGAAGAAATGCAAAATCTGATTAAACTTGCCAAGGCCTTGCATATCAACCTAGTACCAGAAATTGACACACCAGGTCACGCTCTATCATTTGTCAAAGTTCGCCCAGACCTCATGTATCAAGGTAGTTTGAGCGATTATGCAGGCAAGCACAATGTTGAGCGCGTAGCCATGCTCGATCTAGATAATAAATACGATGAAACGCTGGCTTTTGTCAAATCAGTTTATGACAAACTCCTCGATGGTCCAAATGCACCGCTTCATGGCGTGTCCACAGTTCATATCGGAACGGATGAATACTATGGCAGCAGAGAAAGTTATCGTCGCTATGTCAATGACCTTATCAAATACATTAAAGGAAAAGGCTATACCCCTCGTATCTGGGGCTCACTCAGTGCGAAACGAGGTAAAACAGCGGTTGATTGGAACGGAGTAGAAGTTGATATCTGGAGTATTAGCTGGCAACGACCAAATGAAGCCATTGCTCAGGGAGCTAAGATTATCAACATCACAGATGTACCGACCTATAGTGTGCCAAGTGGAAGCAATAGTCAAGCAGCCTACGGGGACTATGCTAACTACGAACGCCAGTACAATAGCTGGACACCGAATGATTTTAGAACAGGTGGAGGTCCACTTCTACCAGCTTCTCATCCAAGTATCCTTGGTGGTGGTCACGCAGTTTGGAATGATAATATCGACCTTCATGAGACAGGTTTGACCTCTTATGACATCTTCAAACGCTTTTTCAAGAGCATGCAAACCACTGCAGAACGCACCTGGGGATCTGACCGTGCAGCTGCGACCTTTGCAGAACGCACCCTACCAACGAGTCCTTATGCGCCACAGTCAAATCCTGATAAAGAGATTGATCAAAGCGACTTGTTTACTATCAATTCTGAAACAGTCAAGAACTATGCGAGCAAGAAGGTGAAGACAAGCGAGCAGGGATTGGCTTTTGAGAAAGACAGCAGTATCGAAGGCTTGGCTGGTGATGTTGGTCCAAGTCACGTCTTGAAGTTTGATGTAACTGTCACTGGAGACGGGGAACAAACCTTCTCAACAAGTGGGGACAATCGTATCTATCTAGCTGATAAAGATGGTTATCTTGCTTATCAATTTGAACAGTTCCATATTCAATTCAATAAAAAACTTGAAAAGAACAAACGTTATCAAATCTCTATCGTGACCAAACCACAATCAACCGAAGTCTATGTGGATGGTGAAAAGATTGAGCGTATCGCAAATCCAGCCTACCCTCGCTTTGCCCACAATAGCTTGGTACTACCGCTTGAAAGCATCGGTGGTTTCAAAGGAATCTTGCATAGTGCAGAGTTGTCAGACAAACCATTTGTAAATCCTCGCTTGATTTCAAATGATAAGATCACTGCAACCGCAAGCAGTCAGCAACTTCCAGGAAACGCGACTGAAGGCGCTGTTGAAAAGGCCTTTGATAATGATCCAAATACCTTCTGGCATACTAAATGGACTGGTGACACTGCGCCATACACTCTTACTATGACCTTGAAAGAAGCAGAAAAAGTCAATGGTTTGACTTATCTCCCACGTCCAGGTGGTGGAAATGGTGTTGTGACGCGCTACGAAATCTACGCACAAAAAGATGGCCAAATGGTCAAGGTTTCAGAAGGAAGCTGGGACAACAATGCCCAAGAAAAAACAGTTAACTTTGCGGCGGTAGATACCAACAAGATTGAGTTGAAAGTATTGGAAGGCGTTGGTGGTTTTGCAAGTGCGGCTGAAGTTCATCTATTGAAACCTGTCAAAGAAGGACAAGAAACACCTGAACCAAGTCAGCCTCAACCACCATCTACTCCTGAAAAACCAAAAGTAGAGCAAACCGGTGATGGAACAGTTGAATTGGCAGATCAATTCACTGCAAGTAAACCAGCTAGCGAAGATAGCATTGCAGCTGCCAGCAAGAGCGCAGACTATCTCAAGAAAGAGTACAAGGTCTTCCCAACGCCACAAAAAGTAACTTATGGCGAAGGTGTTATAGCCCTTCGTAAGCAAGTCAATCTGGTCATGGGCGATCAACTCGATATCTATACTCGTAATCGCTTGAAGAGTGTCTTGCAGGACAATCAAGTATCTTATACAACTGGTAAGGCAGCAATCGCTGGCGCAACCAACATCTATCTTGGAGTGCATGGACAAGGTTCACAAGCAGAGCAAAACTTGTCCAAGGTTTCAGCAGGTCTCTTTGACAAGATTGACGCCTATGTCTTGAGTATCAAGGATAATTCGATTTCTATCGTCGGAAAAGACACTGATGCAGTCTTCTATGGTTTGACAACCTTGAAACACATGCTCAAGGAAAGCCAAGTACCAGTCCTTCGTAATGTGACAGTAGAAGATTACGCAGAGCTCAAGAACCGTGGTTTCATCGAAGGATACTATGGAAACCCATGGTCGAATGCCGATCGTGCAGAACTCATGCGTTTTGGTGGCGATTTGAAATTGAACCAATACTTCTTTGCACCAAAAGATGATCCATACCACAACAAGAAATGGCGTGAACTCTATCCGGAAGAAAAACTAGCTGAAATCCGTGAACTTGCTCGTGTCGGAAATCAAAGTAAAACACGCTATGTCTGGACTATCCATCCATTCATGAACAACCGTATCCGCTTTGGCAATGAAGCGCATTACCAAGAAGATTTGGCAACCATCAAGGCCAAATTTACCCAGTTGATGAAAGTGGGTGTCCGCGAATTTGGTATCCTTGCAGATGATGCTCCAAGCCCAGTCGGAGGCTACAATAGCTACAACCGCTTGATGCAAGATATGACCAAGTGGTTGACTGAAATGCAGGGAACTTACAGCGGTCTTCGTAAAGAAATGATCTTTGTTCCTGGCCAGTATTGGGGTAATGGACGTGAAGATGAGTTGAAATCCCTCAATGAAAATCTCCCAAGTTCAACATCAATGACCTTGACGGGTGGTAAGATTTGGGGTGAAGTCTCTGAAAGCTTCCTTTCAACTCTCAAGAACAATCTATCCGCAGGTGGCAAGACCTATCGCCCAGTTTCACTTTGGATTAACTGGCCTGTAACAGATAACTCGAAACAACACTTGATTCTAGGTGGTGGTGAGAAATTCCTTCATCCAAATGTGGATCCAAGCTTGCTGTCTGGTATCATGTTGAACCCAATGCAACAGTCTGAACCATCTAAGATTGCCCTCTTTTCAGGAGCTCAATACTCATGGAAACAGTGGAAATCAGAAGAAGAAGCTAAGAAAATCAATGATATTGCCTTCAACTTTGTAGAAAATGGTCATTTTGAAGATAGCAAGGTATCAGCAGCCTTCCGTGAACTTGGTAAGCACATGATCAACCAAAACATGGATAATCGTGTCGTCAAACTAGAAGAATCTGTAGACTTGGCTCCAAAATTAACAGACTTCATGACCAAGCTCAAAGCAGGTCAGGATGTGACTGCCGAACGTGCAGCCTTGCGAGCTGAATTTGCCAAGATTAAAGATGCAGCCGAACTTTATAAAGCATCAGGCGATAAAAAAATGGTTGCCCAAATCCACTATTGGTTGGATAATGCAATCGACCAAATGAATGCCCTCGATGCCTTCCTTACAGGAACTGAAGCCATGGCTACAAACGATGCAGCCAAACTTTGGGATAGCTACTATAAAGGTTTGAAATTGTACGAACAGTCTCAAACTCACACCTTCCATTATGTAGACCATATGGAAAAAGCTGAATTGGGTGTTCAACATATTCGTCCATTTATCCTATCCTTGAAAGAAGTTCTAGCGTCTGAAGTTCAAAAAGTCTTGCACCCAGATCAAATCATCAGCACCTTTATCACCAATCGAACAGGTGTAGAGGGTGGTTTGGCAGAAGTGACGGATGGCGACTTGGCAACTCATGCGATTATTAAATCACCAAATAGCATCAAGACAGGTGATTATATTGGTATGAAGTTCAACAAGCCAGTAGCGATTCAAACCTTGACCTTTGCTATGGGAACGCAGGCAAATCCGCGTGATACTTTTAGTAAGGCAGAAGTGCAGTATCTAGATGAAAATGACAACTGGGTAACCTTGAAAGAGCCAAGCTATGTCGGAAATGAATCCCTGCTTAAGTTTGAGAATCTCAACATCAAGGCCAAGGCAGTTCGCATGATTGCGACAGCAGACCGCGAGAACACTTGGTTTGCAGTTCAGGAAATTGCAGTCAACCGTCCAGTTGAAAAAGCTCGTAGCCAACAAGCAACGACAGTTAGTCTAAGCTCAAATCTAGTTTACAAACTAAATACCTCAGCCCGTCAAATCACTGATGGCAAGGACAATACAGAAGCCATGATGGCAAATGCTGACGGTAGCAATACGACACCAGTAGATGCCTGGGCACAACTGGACCTCGGTGAAGTCAAGTCAGTCACTAAAGTACGACTTCGCCAAGGAACGGGTGATAAGCTTGCTGCAGGTGTACTTGAGTATTCTACAGATGGAACTGCGTGGCAAGAGTTGGATCGCCTATCAGGAGAACAAACCAAGGAAGTGACCAGAGCTATAAATGCTCGCTACATCCGAGTCCGCAATACTAAGGCACTCGACCTCTGGTGGCGTATCCAAGACTTCTCTGTTGAGACACGCTCTGGAAACAGTGAGTTAACGGACACCAACGTCGATGCCTTGAAGGAAACGCCGGTAGTGGATAGCTTGGGACATTATGAACTTCAAATTCCAGCTGGAACTAAACTTCCTGCAAATAGCTATCTAGGTATGAAACTTGATCGTATCCATCAAGTCAAGAGCATCCAGCTCCAAGGCCAGGCTAACTCAGCACTCAGCCTAGAATACTCTGCAAATGCGCAAGAGTGGACGCCAGCTAGCCAGTTGACAGACAGATCTGTAGTGAGTCACTTGGTACGTTATGTGCGTCTGGTCAATAAAACAGATCAGGAACAAGCTGTGACAGCCACTTCTCTCCTTGTGACAACCAAAGAAGTGCAACCAACCAAACTAGAATCTACAACTATGGGCATTCATCCAACATACGGAAGCAATGATGTTCGTAAGCTGAACAACCTAGATCAACTATTTGACGGTGTTTACAACAACTTCGTTGAGTTTTCAGACTATGCCCATAAAGATGGTCATGTGACCTTGAAACTTGGCAGCGAACGCACTATCAAGAAGATTAGAGCTTATATCCAAGACGGAACACAAAACTACCTTCGTGATGGCAAGATTCAAGTCAGCCAAGACGGTAAAACTTGGACAGATGTTGTGACAGTGGGAGATGGTGTGGCCAACAGCCAACACGATGATTCATTGACAGATGGTTGGACACACGATTCTAAGATGCCAGGAAATCGCTACATCGAGGGTGAATTGACGACACCAGTTAAAGCTAACTATCTCCGTGTCCTCTATACAGCAGACTATGATGCCCGGTTTGTAGGCTTTACAGAATTGGTCATCAACGATGGTGAATTTGTCAAACCAATCAATGATCCAACAGTAGAAGGAAATGGTGGAGAAAGCCAAGGCAACCTTTATAATAATCTTGTAGACGGCAAAGTCTTGACCAGCTACAAGTCTGAAAAAGACAAGGGCGAGTTGGTGTATCACTTGTCTGAGCCGACCAATGCTAACCACCTTCGTCTTGTTTCTAGTCTTCCTGAAGGAGCGAAAGCACGTATTCTTGCTAGAACACTCAAGGATGGTCAAGACAGTTGGACAGACCTCGGTGCCATTACATCTAGTCTCCAAACTTTTGCTATCCGAAATGGCGGCTCTCTTCTAGACGTCAAATTAGTCTGGGAAGGCGGCAAGGCTGAGTTTTATGAATTGGCAAGCTTCCATCAAGAATTGACAGAAGAACCGATCCAATCAAGCAAGGGTGAAGAACCAGCACCTGTTCTTGAGGTTCCTGAATTCACAGGTGGTGTCAATGCAGTTGAAGCCTTGGTACATGAGCTTCCAGAGTACACAGGCCCAGTAGCGACAGTAGGTGACCAAGCTGCTCCAACAGTAGAGAAACCTGAGTTCAAGGGTGGTGTCAATGCAGTGATGGCTCTAGTGCATGAATTGCCAGAATACACAGGCCCGCTAGCAACAGTAGGTGATCAAGCTGCTCCAACAGTAGAGAAACCTGAGTTCAATGGCGGTGTCAATGCTGTTATGGCACTGGTACATGAGCTTCCAGAATACACAGGTCCATTATCGACAGTAGGCGACCAAGCAGCTCCAACAGTAGAAAAACCTGAGTTTAAACTTAGCACTCTAGTTTCTGATCAAGGTAAGACTCCAGATCATAAACAAGAAATTGCTAGACAAGAAACAGCAAAACAGAGCTTGCCAGCAACAGGTGAGAGTCAATCTGACACAGCCCTCTTCCTAGCAGGTGTTAGCCTAGCCCTATCTGCTCTCTTTGTAGCAAAAACAAAGAAAGACTAGTATTTAGTAAAACCTCTTAACAAGATTACGAAATCCGTTTCCTATCTTTCCCAATGAGGTTTATAGTACAGAAAAAGCCTGAGAAGATGTCTTCTCAGGCTTTTGTTAAGCACATAAATACGATACTGCTATGAAAAAATCACCCAGAAAAATCCGGGTGATAAATGTTATGGTTGTGCTGGTTGAGGATTCTGATTTTGGTTCTGGTTTTGTTGACCAGGCGTTGTATTTGGTTGCTGGTTATTGGTATTATTGTTTGCACTATTATTCGTGCTTGGAGTAGTTGAGCTTGACTGTGAAGTTGAACTTTCTGATGTCGAGCTCGAACTTTCAGGTGTTGGAGCCTGTTGCGGAGCAGGGGCAGTCCATGCAGAACGAGCACCGTTTTTAAAGACGAACTCACCACTTCGATAGAGGCCTTCTGGCATAGTCCAGTCGCCAGGGTTGTTATCCTCAGACAGATAAGTCATCATTGAACGGTAGACCTTAGCTGCAACATAGAAGCCATCACCAACGATAGGAGTAAGGCGGTTTGAGTAACCTGTCCACACGGCCATTGAATATTTGCGAGTATACCCAACAAACATTTCGTCTGGAGCGACATAACCTGTGTTTTTGATGTAGTTTTCAATTTCATCGTCTGTATAGTTTGATGTACCAGTCTTACCAGCTTGAGGTAGCCAAGGGAGATAAGCACCACGACCAGTTCCGTATGCTAAGACAGTCTTCATCATTTCTGTCATCATATAGGCGGTCGTCTCTTTCATGGCACGAGTACCAGGATCAGCGTATTCTTTTGAGCTACCATCGCTAAAGACGATTTTGTTGATATACATTGGTTTATGGTAGATACCACCGTTAGCAAAAGCAGCGTAAGCAGCAGCCATTTTCTCACTACTTGCTCCGTACTTTTTGTTTGACTCAGTCGTATTACTTGAAATCGCGTTGGCATAGTGCATATCTGGATAGTCAATACCGATTCCATTTAGGAAGGTCTTGGCTCTATCCAAACCGACTTTGTTCAAGGTTTCTACGGCTGTAACGTTACGTGATTGTTGGAGCGCATATTGGATGGTGATGTTTCCAAAATAACTTCTATCCCAGTTGTAAAGAGGGGTATCTGTTCCAGGATAGTTGTATGGAACATCATGTACAATCGAAGCAGTTGAGTCGTAGATGTCATACTCCAAGGCAGGAGCATAGTCTGTGATTGGCTTCATGGAAGAACCCCAGTCACGGTTGGTTTCAACAGCTTGGTTGATTCCGAAGGAAACATTGCTTGATTGGTGACGAGAACCTAACTGAGCAATAACTTTCCCGTTTGTCACATCCACAATCGTTGAAGCTACTTGCATTTCATCATCAGGATAGTTGACATACTCGTCGGTATTGTAGATATCCCAGAGATGTTGTTGAACTTTAGGATCAACGTTGGTATAGACGTCCATACCAGTCGTTAAGAGATTGTAGCCTGTTTCTTGTTCGACTTGATCGATTACCTCTTTGAGATAGTTGTCCATGTATGGAGGATAACTATTAGCCGATTTTAGGCTTTGAAGTCCATCTGTAATCGGAGTATTAATCGCTTTTTCATATTGCTCAGCTGAAATGTAACCTTGTCCCTTCATCTCAGAGAGGACGAGATTGCGTCGTTCTTGAGCAGCTTCTGGATGTGAGTATGGATCATACTGATTTGGTGCCTGAGGCATTCCGGCAAGGAGAGCCAACTGCGGGATACTCAAATCTTTGAGGTCCTTGCCATAGTAATTTTGGGCAGCAGTTTGCATACCGTAGTTACCGTTTGACATATAGACCTTGTTGATGTAGTAGGTCAGGATTTCTTGCTTGGTTGCTTTCTGTTCAAGTTGAACGGCCAGCCAAGCTTCTTGAGCCTTACGTGAAAGAGTCTGGTCCGACGTTGATGTAGAAAAATAAGTTAATTTAATCAGCTGCTGCGTTAAGGTTGAAGCTCCCTGAAGGCCTCCACCACCACGAAGATTTCGTAGAGTGGCACCGAGGATACGAATAGTATCAACCCCGCGGTGATTAAAGAAACGATGGTCTTCAATTGAGACGATGGCATTAACCAACTCTGTAGGGATTTCATTTGCTTGCGCATTTACCCGACGTTCTGATCCAAGATCGGCAATGAGTTCATCGTTTTTGTCATAGATCTTGCTAGACGTTGTAGCGACTAGTTTACTTTCAGATAGGGTCGGAGCCTTGCTGACATAGTAGAGGAAGAGACCTCCACCAAGCATTACAGCTGCGATAAATACAGTTAAGAGACTGATACTGACATACTTAGCTATTCGCAGAAAAGTTTGTTTGTTCATCTTGTTTTACCACCTAGTAAATGTTCTTTGATAATATCGAGATAGGGAATCTGGGGAAAGGCACCCAGCTCAATCCTATATCCATTTTCTCGAATATATCCAAGTGGCATTGACTTTTGTCCCTTATCTTGATGATAGAAACGAATCAGGTCAACAGCCGGCAATAAATAAGTTTCTTGCTGAGAAGCAAAGTGAAGAAGGACAAAGCAGATTCCTCGCTGGGCAAGGACCTGTTCCATATGCTGAATCTGATGGTGATGGAAATTCTTCATCGGAATCGCATGTTTTTGCCTAGTTTCCTTTGCTTCAAAGTCGATGTAATATCCATCATAAACCCCTGAATAGTCTGTGGTTGAAGCTTGTCTGAAGTAGGCTTCAACGATCTTGGCTCGACTTCGTTGGGGATAGTCAACACGTACGATTTGGATGGGAGTTGGTTTCTTGTGAATCACTGCCATCCCATGCGACAAGTAATAATCGTTCGTAGCGTTGATCATCTTTTCAAAAGACATTCCCCGATTAGCGAAATTTTTAGTTTGTGATGGGGGAGCTTGTCTCTTCTGTGATGAAATTTTATGTGGATAGTTGACCATAATTCTCCTTATTGGTACAATAACATCACTCTATTATATCATAAATTTACAAAGAAAGGGTTAAAAATGACAACAGCCTTGATTTCAGGTTATTCTGCCTTCGACCTTGGTCTCTTTAATGACAAGGATATTCGCGTTGATATTATCAAAACAGCTATTCGGAGAGACCTGGAGCGTCTAGCAGAGGAAGGGGTGACCTGGCTTGTCTTTACTGGGGCTCTGGGCTTTGAGTACTGGGTACTTCAGGTGGCGAAAGACATGAAAATAGACTATGGATTTCAGCTGGCGACCATTTTTGATTTTGAAACCCATGGTAGTAACTGGAATGAAGCCAATCAAGTGAAGTTGAGCGAATTCAAGCAAGTTGATTTTGTTAAATATGCCTATCCACAATATGAACACAAGGGACAACTACGTGATTATCAGACATTTTTACTGGAGAACACAGATATTTGCTATCTTTTTTATGATGAAGAAAACGAAACCAAGTTACAATATTTTTACCAAATGATGAAAAATCAAGCGGACTATGTTACAAGGCAATTAACATTTGATGAGTTAAATGAACTAGCAGAAAATTTTTCTGAAAAGTAACCCTTTGACCTTGATTTTTACTTGTCTTTTTTTATATAATAATACTAGTAACCCAGAATGGAGAGAGACATGGCAAGTATTATATTTTCAGCAAAAGATATTTTTGAACAAGAGTTTGGACGCGAAGTGCGTGGATATAGCAGAGCAGAGGTGGATGAATTCCTCGATGATGTGATTAAGGATTATGAAACCTACGCAGCTTTGGTCAAATCCCTTCGCCAAGAAATTGCCGATTTGAAGGAGGAGTTGTCTCGTAAACCACAGGCGGCTCCAACTCAACCAGACTCTATTGAAGTAACAGCTTCTACTTCAATGACAAATTTTGATATTTTGAAACGCTTAAATCGTCTCGAAAAAGAAGTATTTGGTAAGCAAATCTTAGACAATCAAGATTGATATTGAGTAAGGGATGAGTGCAATTTTTGGATAATCGCGTGAAGAGGTTCTCTTTTCATGAGGAAAGTCCATGCTAGCACAGGCTGTGATGCCTGTAGTGTTTGTGCTAGGCGAATCCATAAGCCTAGGGACGAGTGATCGTTACGGCAGTCGAAATGGCTAAGTCTTCGGATAGGTCAGAATAGGCTTGAAAGTGCCACAGTGACGGAGTCTTTCTGGAAACAGAGAGAGTGGAACGCGGTAAACCCCTCAAGCTAGCAACCCAAATTTTGGTCGGGGCATGGAGTGCACGGAAACGAACGTAGTACTCTGACTGCTAGCAGATTTATGCTGTTAGCGGTAGACAGATGATTATCGAAGGAAGTGGTCCTAGTCACTTCTGGAACAAAACATGGCTTATAGAAAATTGCATATAGGTTGGGGCTGAGAAATCTTTCTCAACCTCATTTTTTAAAGTGAACAAGAGAAAGGTCTTGCAAGACTAGAAATGAAAGAACAATTTAATTTAATCGCAACTGCTGCGGCGGGTCTTGAGGCTGTCGTTGGACGTGAGGTGCGAGAACTTGGTTATGATTGCCAGGTTGAAAATGGGCGTGTCCGCTTCCAAGGAGATGTGAAGGCAATCATTGAGGCCAATCTTTGGCTTCGTGCAGCGGATCGCATCAAGATTGTAGTCGGAAGTTTTCCAGCTAAGACTTTTGAAGAGCTTTTTCAAGGTGTTTTTGCTCTAGATTGGGAAAACTATCTCCCGCTTGGGGCGCGTTTCCCGATTTCAAAGGCCAAATGTGTTAAGTCAAAACTTCATAACGAGCCCAGTGTTCAGGCCATTTCTAAGAAAGCTGTTGTGAAGAAATTACAAAAACACTATGCCCGCCCAGAAGGAATTCCCTTGATGGAAACGGGTCCCGAGTTTAAGATCGAGGTATCTATTCTGAAAGATGTGGCAACTGTCATGATTGACACGACAGGTTCTAGCCTTTTTAAACGTGGTTATCGTACGGAAAAAGGTGGAGCTCCTATCAAGGAAAATATGGCAGCGGCCATTTTGCAACTTTCCAACTGGTATCCAGACAAGCCCTTGATTGATCCAACCTGTGGTTCAGGAACTTTCTGTATCGAGGCGGCTATGATTGCTAGAAAGATGGCGCCGGGTCTTCGCCGTTCCTTTGCTTTTGAGGAATGGAACTGGGTTAGCGATCGGTTAATCCAAGAGGTCCGTACTGATGCTGCTAAGAAAATTAATCGTGAGATAGAACTGGATATCATGGGCTGTGATATTGATGCTCGTATGGTAGAAATTGCCAAGGCAAATGCTCAAGCAGCAGGTGTCGCAGGAGATATCACCTTTAAACAAATGCGGGTACAGGACTTGCGCACAGACAAGATCAATGGCGTTATCATTTCCAATCCACCATATGGGGAACGCTTGTCTGATGATGCGGGAGTTACCAAGCTCTATGCTGAGATGGGACAGGTCTTTGCACCACTGAAAACCTGGAGTAAGTTTATCCTGACGAGTGACGAAGCTTTTGAAAGTAAGTACGGAAGTCCAGCAGATAAAAAACGAAAACTCTATAACGGAACCTTAAAAGTGGATTTATATCAATATTTTGGTCAGCGTGTGAAACGCCAAGAGGTAAAATAGAAAGGTAAACTCATGAGTAAGAAAAGACACGATCGTCATAAAAAAGAACAGCAAGAGCCACAATTCGACTTTGACGAAGCAAAAGATTTGACTGTTGGTCAAGCAATTCGTAAGAACGAGGAGGTTGAGGCTGGAGTATTGCCTGAAGACAACATCTTGGACAAATACATCAAACAGCATCGCGAAGAGATCGAGGCAGATAAGTTTGAAACTCGTCAGTTTGAAAAAGAAGAGTTGGCTTCTACTCAAAACTTAGAGGAATTGATCCAAGAAGTTCGTGAATCAAGTGAACTTTCTGAAGAGGTAGACGATTCAGACCTGGTTTCCGAGGAATCTATTGAAGAGATAGACAATGAAGAAACTACTCAGTTTGTTCCACCACTTCAAGATGAGGAAAGTACTGAAATGGAGCCTCTCGTTTTAACAGAAACAGCATCCAAGGAAATGAATGAGGAAAATGAGGAACAAGAAGAAACCTATACTTCCCTATCACGATCAGTGCAGACGGAACCTGAAACAGGCTCTAAAAAGAAACGTCTGATTACCATCGTTTCTGTGGTAGCTGCGATTCTTGTTCTTGCTGGGACGTATTATGTCTACCGTCAGGTATCCCGTTCGAACCAAGAAATTCAGTCTTCTCAATCATCTTCAGGAAATCAAGAATCGCAAACCGACTTGCAAGAGTTCAATACGCTTTATGATTCCTTCTATACAGATGCCAATAAGACTGCTTTAAAAAATAGCCAGTTCGATAAGTTGAGCCAGCTAAAAACCTTACTGGATAAGTTAGAAGGTAGCCGTGATTATACACTAGCTAAGTCAAAATACGATAGCCTAGCAACTCAAATCAAGGCCATTCAAGATGTCAACGCCCTCTTTGAAAGTCCAGCTATTACTGATGGTGTCTTGAATACCAATGCTAAAGCCAAGGCGGATGCTAAGTTCACGGAAGTTAAAACGGGAAATACAGAGCTTGATAAACTGTTAGATCAGGCGATTAGTCTTGGTAAGAGTCAACAAACCAGTGCTTCCAGCTCAAGTTCTAGCACGAGTCAAGCAAGCTCAAGTTCAGCTACAGAAAGCAGTGCAAGCAGTACGACGCCTTCAACAAGTACCACGGCACCGGCTAGAGATACAAATGGTGGTTTATCTGGCGATGGGGTTAATCTTCAAAGAAGTGTTAGTCGTGTACCCTACAACCAATCAGCTGTAGACGATAGCAATAACCCTGCTTGGACGTTTGCAGATGGTGTATTGGAACAAATCCTAGCAACCTCACGTGCTCGTGGCTATATCACTGGCAACCAATACATTCTCGAACGTGTCAATATTGTAAACGGAAACGGCTATTACAACCTCTACAAACCAGATGGAACCTACCTCTTCACCCTCAACTGTAAGACTGGTTACTTTGTAGGGAATGGTTCTGGCCATGCAGATGACTTGGACTATTAGGAGTCCGTTACAAAATTCTTTCCTTTCATAGGTAAAAATGATAAAATAAAACAAATTAAATAAGAGGAGTGTCACATGACAAAAGCTAACTTTGGTGTCGTAGGTATGGCCGTAATGGGTCGTAACCTTGCCCTAAATATCGAATCTCGTGGTTATACAGTTGCCATTTACAACCGTAGTAAAGAAAAAACAGAAGACGTAATTGCCTGCCATCCTGAAAAGAACTTTGTGCCAAGCTATGACGTTGAAAGCTTTGTAAACTCAATCGAAAAACCTCGTCGTATCATGCTCATGGTTCAAGCAGGACCTGGTACAGACGCAACTATCCAAGCCCTTCTTCCCCACCTTGACAAGGGTGATATCTTGATTGACGGAGGAAACACTTTCTACAAAGATACCATCCGTCGTAATGAAGAGTTGGCAAACTCAGGTATCAACTTCATCGGTACAGGTGTCTCTGGTGGTGAAAAAGGTGCCCTTGAAGGTCCTTCTATCATGCCTGGTGGACAAAAAGAAGCCTACGAATTGGTTGCTGATGTTCTCGAAGAAATTTCAGCTAAAGCACCAGAAGATGGCAAACCATGTGTGACTTACATCGGTCCTGATGGAGCTGGTCACTATGTGAAAATGGTCCACAACGGTATCGAGTATGGTGACATGCAATTGATCGCAGAAAGCTATGACCTCATGCAACACTTGCTTGGCCTTTCTGCAGAAGACATGGCTGAAATCTTTACTGAGTGGAACAAGGGTGAATTGGACAGCTACTTGATCGAAATCACAGCTGATATCTTGAGCCGTAAAGATGATGAAGGTCAAGATGGACCAATCGTAGACTACATCCTGGATGCTGCAGGAAACAAGGGAACTGGTAAATGGACTAGCCAATCAGCACTTGACCTTGGTGTGCCATTGTCACTCATCACTGAGTCAGTATTTGCCCGCTACATCTCTACATACAAAGAAGAGCGTGTACATGCTAGCAAGGTCCTTCCAAAACCAGCTGCCTTCAAATTTGAAGGTGACAAGGCTGAGTTGATCGAAAAGATTCGTCAAGCTCTTTACTTCTCAAAAATCATCTCATACGCACAAGGTTTTGCTCAATTGCGTGTGGCTTCTAAAGAAAATAACTGGAACTTGCCATTTGCGGATATCGCATCTATCTGGCGTGATGGCTGTATCATCCGTTCTCGTTTCTTGCAAAAGATTACAGATGCCTACAACCGCGATGCTGATCTTGCTAACCTTCTTTTGGATGAGTACTTCTTGGATGTTACTGCCAAGTACCAACAAGCAGTTCGTGATATCGTAGCTCTTGCTGTTCAAGCTGGTGTACCAGTACCAACCTTCTCAGCAGCTATTACTTACTTTGATAGCTACCGTTCAGCTGACCTTCCTGCTAACTTGATCCAAGCGCAACGTGACTACTTTGGTGCCCACACTTACCAACGTAAAGACAAAGAAGGAACCTTCCACTACTCTTGGTATGACGAAAAATAAGTAGGTCTGCCATGGGGAAACGGATTTTATTACTTGAGAAAGAACGAAATCTCGCTCATTTTCTCAGTCTGGAACTCCAAAAAGAGCAATACCGTGTTGATCTGGTCGAGGAGGGGCAAAAAGCCCTCTCCATGGCTCTCCAGACAGATTATGACTTGATTTTACTGAATGCTCGTCTGGGGGATATGACGGCCCAGGATTTTGCAGAGAGGCTGAGTCGAACAAAACCAGCCTCAGTGATCATGGTCTTGGACCATCGCGAAGAATTGCAAGACCAGATTGAGACAATCCAGCGCTTCGCCGTTTCTTACATCTATAAGCCAGTGATTATTGATCAGCTGGTGGCTCGTATTTCAGCGATTTTCCGAGGTCGGGACTTCATTGACCAACACTGTAGTCAGATGAAGGTCCCAACGTCTTACCGCAATTTGCGTATGGATGTAGAACATCATACCGTTTATCGTGGCGAGGAGATGATTGCTCTGACGCGCCGTGAGTATGACCTTTTGGCCACTCTCATGGGAAGCAAGAAGGTCTTGACTCGTGAGCAGTTGTTGGAAAGTGTTTGGAAGTACGAAAGTGCGACAGAAACCAATATCGTGGATGTTTATATCCGTTATCTACGTAGCAAGCTTGATGTAAAAGGTCAAAAAAGCTACATTAAAACCGTGCGTGGTGTTGGTTACACCATGCAAGAATAGAAAAGCAGTTGCAGTTGTGTAACTGCTTTTTTTGAGAAGTTTCTATATATTGACATACAATAAAGTCTTTGCTACAATCAGTTATGGAGGAAAGATCTAATGAAAAAATTTAAAACAATGATGCAAGTTGGACTAGCAGTCTTTTTCTTTGCTTTGCTAGCGACAAGCACCGTCTTTGCGGATGATACTGATTCAGAAGGCTGGCAATTTGTCCAAGAAAATGGTAGAACCTACTATAAGAAGGGGGACCTCAAAGAAACCTACTGGCGAGTGATTGATGGGAAGTACTATTACTTTGATTCTTTATCTGGAGAGATGGTTGTCGGCTGGCAATATATACCGTTTCCATCTAAAGGTAGTACAATTGGTCCTTACCCAAATGGTATCAGATTAGAAGGTTTTCCAAAGTCAGAGTGGTACTATTTCGATAAAAATGGAGTGCTACAAGAGTTTGTTGGTTGGAAAGCATTAGAGGTTAAAACTAAAGACAGTGTTGGAAGAAAGTATAGTGAAAAACGTACAAATCCGGAAGATAAAGAAGAGAAGAGTTTTTACACGAACTATTACTTTAATCAAAATCATTCTTTAAAGACAGGTTGGCTTTATGATCAGTCTAATTGGTATTATCTAGCTAAAACGGAAATTAATGGAGAAAACTATATTGGTGGTGAAAGACGTTCAGGTTGGATAAATGATGGTTCAGCTTGGTACTATCTAGATCCAACAACTGGTATCATGCAAACTGGTTGGAAGTAAATTGGCAATAAGTGGTACTATCTCCGTTCATCAGGAGCTATGACAACCGGCTGGTATCAGGAAGGCTCAACTTGGTACTATTTAGATGCTGAAAATGGCGATATGAAAACAGGCTGGCAATATCTTGGTAACAAGTGGTACTATCTCCGTTCATCAGGAGCTATGGCAACTGGTTGGGTGAAAGACGGTTCAACTTGGTACTACCTAAATGCAAGTAATGGAGATATGAAGACAGGTTGGACCAAAGTAAATGGAAACTGGTATTATCTCAATTCAAATGGAGCAATGGTTACAGGTAGCCAAACTATCGATGGTAAAGTTTATAACTTTGCTTCATCTGGTGAGTGGATTTAATCTTGGAGGAGATACAAATGAAGCTTTTGAAAAAAATGATGCAAGTCGCACTAGCAACATTTTTCTTTGGTTTGCTAGCTACAAATACTGTATTTGCGGATACCACAGGTGGCCAATTTGTTGATAAGGATAATAGAAAATATTATGTAAAAGATGATCATAAAGCAATCTATTGGCATAAAATAGACGGTAAAACTTACTATTTTGGTGATAGAGGAGAGATGGTTGTCGGTTGGCAATACGTAGAAATTCATGGAACAGGTTATCGTGATAATTTATTAGATAACCAACCAGTTAATGAAATCGGACTCCAACAAAAATGGTATTATTTTAGCTCAGATGGTGCTTTGCTAGAACAAACAGATAAACAAGTACTAGAGGCAAAAACGTCTGAAAATACAGGAAAAGTATATGGTGAACAATATCCTCCATCTCCTGAAAAGAGAACTTATTATTTTGATAATAACTATGCTGTAAAGACAGGTTGGACTTATGAAGACGGTAATTGGTATTATTTAAATAAGCTAGGAATTTCTGGCGATGATTCTTACAATCCACTACCAATTGGTGAAGTTGCTAAGGGTTGGACTCAAGATTTCCATGTTACTTTTGGTATTGATAGAAGCAAACCTGCTCCGTGGTACTACTTAGATCCAACAACTGGCATCATGCAAACAGGTTGGCAACATCTTGGTAATAAATGGTACTATCTCCGTTCATCAGGAGCCATGGCAACTGGCTGGTATCAGGAAGGCTCCATTTGGTATTATCTAGATGCTCAAAATGGTGATATGAAGACAGGTTGGGCTTATGTTGGCAACAGTTGGTACTACCTTCGTTCATCAGGTGAAATGGCAACTGGCTGGTATCAGGAAGGTTCGACTTGGTATTATCTACATACAAGTAATGGCGATATGAAGACTGGTTGGTTCCAGGTTAATGGCAAATGGTACTACGCTTACAGCTCAGGTGCTTTGGCAGTGAATACAACCGTAGATGGTTATTCTGTCAACTATAATGGCGAATGGGTCCAATAATGAAAGAGGCGATTGTGAAGGAAACAATCGCTTTTTTTGTGAAAATATAATAAAATAGATAGGAGAAAATACTACTGTATGAAATGAGACGGTTTTTCCGTCTGGTTAAAGGAAAACATGACAAAAAAAGTTGGTGTCGGTCAGGCACATAGTAAGATTATTTTAATAGGCGAGCATGCGGTTGTATACGGCTATCCTGCCATTTCCCTGCCTCTCATAGAGGTGGAAGTGACTTGCAAGGTGGTCCCTGCTGAAAGTCCGTGGCGTCTTTATGAGGAGGATACCTTGTCCATGGCAGTGTATGCATCGCTGGAGTATTTGGATATCAAAGAAGCTTGCATTCGATGTGTGATTGACTCAGCTATCCCTAAAAAACGGGGAATGGGTTCGTCAGCAGCTATCAGCATAGCAGCTATTCGTGCGGTATTTGACTACTACCAAGCCGACCTGCCTCATGATGTATTGGAAATCTTGGTCAATCGGGCTGAGATGATTGCCCATATGAATCCAAGCGGTTTGGATGCCAAGACCTGTCTCAGTGACCAACCTATTCGCTTTATCAAGAATGTTGGTTTTACAGAACTTGAGATGAACCTATCTGCCTATTTGGTGATTGCTGATACGGGCGTGTATGGTCACACTCGTGAAGCTATTCAAGTGGTTCAAAGCAAGGGCAAGGATGCCCTACCGTTTTTGCATGCCTTGGGAGAATTGACCCAGCAGGCAGAGGATGCGATTAGACGAAAAGATGCTGAGGAACTGGGACAAATCCTCAGTCAAGCACATTTACATTTAAAAGAAATTGGTGTTAGTAGCCCTGAGGCAGACTCCCTCGTTGAAACGGCTCTGAGCCATGGTGCTCTAGGTGCCAAGATGAGTGGTGGTGGACTTGGGGGCTGTATTATCGCCTTGGTAGCCAATCTGGACCAAGCGCAAGAACTAGCAAAACGATTAGAAGAGAAAGGAGCTGTTCAGACATGGATCGAAAGCCTGTAACAGTACGTTCCTACGCAAATATTGCCATTATCAAATATTGGGGAAAGAAAAAAGAAAAAGAGATGGTTCCTGCGACCAGCAGTATTTCTTTGACTTTGGAAAATATGTACACAGAGACGACCTTGTCGCCTTTACCGACGGATGCGACTGCTGATGCCTTTTATATCAATGGTCAGCTTCAGAGTGAGGCTGAGCATGCCAAGATGAGCAAAATCATCAACCGTTACCGTCCAGAAGATGAGGGATTTGTCCGTATCGATACCCAAAACAACATGCCGACTGCGGCTGGCTTGTCATCCAGTTCTAGTGGTTTGTCCGCCTTGGTCAAGGCTTGCAATGCTTATTTCCAGCTAGGATTGGATAGAAGTCAGTTGTCTCAGGAGGCTAAGTTTGCCTCAGGGTCGTCCTCACGCAGTTTTTATGGGCCACTAGGAGCTTGGGACAAGGATAGTGGGGAAATCTACCCTGTAGAGACAGACTTGAAACTAGCTATGATCATGTTGGTGCTAGAAGACAAGAAAAAACCAATTTCTAGCCGTGATGGGATGAAACTCTGTGTGGAAACTTCGACGACCTTTGATGATTGGGTTCGCCAGTCTGAGAAGGATTATCAGGATATGCTGGTTTATCTCAAAGAGAATGATTTTGCTAAGGTTGGGGAATTAACGGAGAAAAATGCCCTAGCCATGCACGCTACGACCAAGACTGCTAGTCCAGCCTTTTCTTATCTAACGGATGCTTCCTATGAAGCCATGGACTTTGTTCGCCAGCTTCGTGAGCAAGGTGAAGCCTGTTACTTTACCATGGATGCCGGTCCCAATGTCAAGGTCCTCTGTCAAGAGAAAGATTTGGATCATCTATCTGAAATCTTTGGTCAACGTTACCGCCTGATTGTGTCAAAAACAAAGGATTTGAGCCAAGATGATTGCTGTTAAAACTTGCGGGAAACTCTATTGGGCAGGTGAATATGCTATTTTAGAGCCAGGACAGTTAGCCTTGATAAAGGCCATCCCCATCTATATGAAGGCTGAGATTGCGTTTTCTGAGAACTATCGTATTTACTCAGATCTGTTTGATTTCGCAGTGGACTTGAAACCAAATTCTGCCTACAGTTTGATTCAAGAAACGATTGCTTTGATGGGGGACTTCCTTGCTGTTCGTGGTCAGACTTTGCGACCTTTTTTCTTGGAAATCCGTGGAAAAATGGAACGGGAAGGCAAAAAGTTTGGTCTGGGTTCTAGCGGTAGCGTCGTTGTTTTGGTGATCAAGGCCCTGCTGGCTCTATATGATATTACGGTTGATCCGGAACTCTTGTTTAAGCTGGCAAGCGCAGTCTTGCTCAAGCGAGGCGACAATGGTTCTATGGGAGACCTTGCCTGTATCATTTCAGAGGATTTGATTCTCTACCAGTCTTTTGATCGCCAAACGGTGGCTACTTGGTTGGAAGAAGAAAGCTTGGCAACAGTTTTGGAGCGTGATTGGGACTTTTCTATCTCACAAGTGCAACCGGGCCTAGAATGTGATTTCCTAGTGGGATGGACTAAGGAAGTAGCTGTATCGAGTCAAATGGTTCAGCAAATCAAGCAAAACATAGACCAGAATTTTTTAAGTTCCTCAAAAGCAACGGTATCTGCTTTGGTAGAAGCCCTGGAGCATGGGGATGCAGAAAAAATTATCGAGCAGCTGAAAACAGCCAGTCAGCTTTTAGAAGGTTTGAGCCCAGATATTTACACACCTTCGCTGAGACAGTTGAAAGAAGCCAGTCAAGATTTGCAGGCTGTTGCCAAGAGTAGTGGCGCTGGTGGTGGTGACTGTGGGATTGCCTTGAGTTTTAATGAGCAATCAACTGAAACCTTAAAAAACCGTTGGGCCGATCTGGGGATTGAGCTCTTATACCAAGAAAGGATAGGACATGACGACAAATCGTAAGGACGAGCATATCCGCTATGCCCTTGAGCAGAAAAGTTCCTATAATAGCTTTGATGAGGTGGAGTTGATTCATTTTTCCCTGCCCCTTTATGACCTGGAAGAGATTGATTTGTCTACAGAGTTTGCAGGTCGAAAGTGGGACTTTCCTTTTTATATCAATGCCATGACAGGTGGGAGCAAAAAAGGTAAAGAAATCAATCAAAAACTGGCTCAGGTGGCAGAAGCATGTGGGATTTTGTTTGTGACGGGATCTTATAGCGTAGCTCTCAAGGATCCAACAGATGACTCTTTTTCTGTCAAATCTAGCCATCCAAATCTCCTTCTAGGAACCAATATTGGATTGGACAAGCCTGTTGAGTTGGGACTTCAGACTGTAGAAGCGATGAATCCTCTTCTCCTGCAAGTGCACGTCAATGTCATGCAGGAATTGCTCATGCCAGAGGGAGAAAGAAAGTTCAGAAGCTGGCAATCGCATCTAGCAGATTATAGCAAGCGGATCCCTGTTCCCATCGTTTTAAAGGAAGTGGGCTTTGGGATGGATGTGAAGACTATCGAAAGAGCCTATGAACTGGGTGTTCGAACGGTTGACCTGTCGGGTCGTGGTGGTACTAGCTTTGCCTATATCGAAAATCGTCGCAGTGGTCAGCGTGACTACCTCAATCAATGGGGCCAGTCTACTATGCAAGCCCTTCTCAATGCCCAAGACTGGAAAGACAAGGTCGAACTTTTGGTTAGCGGAGGGGTTCGGAACCCGCTGGATATGATTAAGTGCCTGGTCTTTGGTGCCAAGGCTGTGGGACTGTCACGTACCGTTCTAGAGTTGATTGAAACCTACTCCGTCGAAGAGGTGATTGGTATTGTCCAAGGCTGGAAAGAAGACCTGCGCTTGATCATGTGTGCCCTTAATTGTGCCACCATAGCAGATCTGCAAGACGTAGACTATATTCTTTATGGCAAACTAAAAGAAGCAAAAGATCAGATGTAGAGAGGTCGGGACAAGAATCCCGCCCTTTTTTGTAGCCTTTTGTCAACTGTGGTGGGCTGAAAGAACCTAGTTTGTAGGAGCGATTTCTGTCCTATCTCCTTTTTCCATCCTCAGACCGAGGTGACTTTTTTGAATTGTGATAAAATAGTAGGGAGAGGATGCAGCTATGAAAAAATTTCAAATCTTTTTATTTATTGAAGCCTGTCTGTTGACGGGAGCTCTGATTTTGATGGTATCAGAGCATTTTTCGCGTTTTTTGCTGATTCTATTTCTCTTTTTGCTTTTGCTCCGCTATTATACAGGTAAAGAGGGCAACAACGTTTTCCTCCTTGTGGCGACTATTCTTTTCTTTTTCATCGTCATGCTCAATCCCTTTGTGATTTTAGCCATCTTTGTAGCAGTCATCTATAGTCTCTTTCTTCTTTATCCAATGATGAATCAAGAAAGAGAGGAGACCGACTTGGTCTTTGAAGAGGTGGTAACGGTTAAAAATGAACGCAATCCTTGGTTTGGCAATCTCCACCATTTCTCTAGTCACCAGACCTGCCAATTTGACGATATCAATCTCTTTCGTCTCATGGGCAAGGATACCATTCATTTGGAAAGAGTTATCCTAACCAATCATGACAATGTCATTATTCTTAGAAAGATGATCGGGACGACTAGGATTATCGTTCCTGTAGATGTGGAAATCAGTCTCAGTGTCAACTGCCTCTATGGAGATCTTACCTTCCTTCATCAACCTAAGAGATCTCTCCGCAATGAGCACTATCATCAGGAAACCAGAGACTATCTCAAGAGTAACAAGAGTGTCAAGATTTTCCTAACTACTATGGTTGGCGATGTGGAGGTGGTCAGAGGATGAAAAAGCAATCGTACCTATTAATTGGGCTGACTTCTTTCCTCTTTATCCTCTTTTTGACTAATAGTTTACTTGATATTTTTGAACTAGACTGGTCCTATTTGCTACAGGATATCGAGAAAACAGAGAAACTCATCTTCTTGATCTTGGTCTTTAGCCTTTCCATGACCTTCTTTTTTGTCCTCTTTTGGCGCGTGATGGAAGAAATTTCTCGCAGAAAAATGCAGATCAATCTCAAGCGACTGCTAGCAGGAAAAGAGGTGGTTGCCTTTGCAGATCCAGACTTGGATGCCAGTTTTAAGTCCTTGTCTGGCAAGCTCAACCTCTTGACAGAAGCTGTTCAAAAGGCTGAAAATCAAAGCCTGGTCAAGGAAGAAGCAATCATCGAGAAAGAACGAAAGCGGATAGCACGCGACCTGCACGATACGGTTAGTCAGGAGTTGTTTGCGGCCCATATGATTTTATCAGGTGTCAGTCAACAGGCTTTAAAGCTGGATAGAGAAAAGATGCAGACCCAGTTGCAAAGTGTCGCAGCCATTCTCGAAACGGCCCAGAAAGATTTGCGGGTCCTGCTCCTACATTTGCGACCTGTTGAGTTGGAAGAGAAGAGTTTGATTGAGGGGATTCAAATCCTCTTAAAAGAGCTTGAGGACAAGAGTGATCTCAAGGTTAGTCTCAAGCAAAATGTGTCTAAATTGCCCAAGAAGATTGAAGAACATATCTTCCGTATTCTTCAGGAGTTGATCAGCAATACACTTCGCCATGCTCAGGCATCTTGCCTAGATGTCTACCTCTATCAGACGGATGTTGAATTGCAGCTGAAGGTGGTGGACAATGGGATTGGTTTCCAGTTAGGGAGTTTAGATGACTTGAGTTATGGACTGCGAAATATCAAGGAGCGAGTCGAAGATATGGCAGGAAACATTCAACTTTTGACAGCTCCAAAGCAAGGACTGGCGGTTGATATCCGTATTCCCCTGCTAGACAAGGAATCATAAAGGAGTAGAGATGAAAATTTTACTTGTAGATGACCATGAAATGGTCCGATTGGGCTTGAAAAGCTATTTTGATCTCCAAGACGATGTGGAAGTTGTGGGCGAGGCTGCCAATGGGGCTCAAGGTATTAACTTGGCCTTGGAACTGCGTCCAGATGTCATTGTCATGGATATCGTCATGCCTGAGATGAATGGGATTGATGCAACCTTGGCCATCCTCAAAGAATGGCCTGAAGCCAAGATATTGATTGTAACTTCTTACTTGGACAATGAAAAAATCATGCCGGTCTTGAATGCTGGTGCCAAAGGCTATATGCTCAAGACTTCTAGTGCAGACGAACTACTTCATGCAGTTCGTAAGGTGGCAGCGGGCGAGCTGGCTATTGAACAAGAGGTCAGCAAGAAGGTCGAATACCACCGCAATCATATGGAACTTCATGAGGACTTGACTGCGCGTGAGCGAGATGTACTTCAACTCATCGCCAAGGGCTACGAAAATCAGCGCATTGCAGATGAACTCTTCATCTCACTCAAGACGGTCAAGACCCATGTGTCCAACATCCTAGCCAAGCTTGAGGTCAGTGATCGCACCCAGGCTGCGGTCTATGCCTTTCAGCACCACTTGGTAGGGCAAGAGGACTTTTAGATGAGTCTTGCAGATATACTTGAGGAGCTAGAAGCAGCAAAAGACCCTGAGAAAGCAGGCCCAATGGAAGCCTATATGCGCCATCAATTTCCCTTTTTAGGGATTGCAGGTCCTGAAAGAAATGCCCTCTATAAAAGTATTTTCCAGAAGCGAAAAAAACAAAGATGATCGATTGGGATTTTGTAGAGACTTGCTGGGGGCAGGAACCTAGAGAATACCAATATGTAGCTGCCAACTATTTGAAAGCCATGCAGTCTTATCTAACGAAGGATGATTTGCCTAAACTTGAGCGTCTGGTCGTGACCAAGTCTTGGTGGGACACGGTAGATATCCTAGATCGAGTAGTAGGAAGTCTGGTGTCCAACCACCCGGAACTTGAAGAAGTGATTTTAAAATGGAGCCTCTCAGATAATATCTGGCTGAGACGAGTCGCTATTGACCACCAGTTGTTAAGGAAAGAGAAAACAAATGTCCAACTGATGGAAAAGATCCTGGTCAACAATCTGGACCAGACAGAATTTTTTATCAACAAAGCCATCAGCTGGGCTCTAAGAGACTACTCTAAAACCAATCCCGAATGGGTAGCACGTTTTATTGAAAAAAATCAGAAAAGAATGGCTGAACTTAGTATCAGGGAAGCGAGCAAGTACCTCTAGCACTATTGAAAAGCGCATTCATTACTTGAAAAAAATCGCTATTATATGGTATAATGGACTGTATTAAAAATTTTAAGGAGAAATGACAGAATGTCTGTATCATTTGAAAACAAAGAAACAAACCGTGGTGTCTTGACTTTCACAATCTCTCAAGACCAAATCAAACCAGAATTGGACCGTGTATTTAACTCAGTAAAGAAAACTCTTAACGTTCCTGGTTTCCGTAAAGGTCACCTTCCACGCCCTATCTTCGACCAAAAATTTGGTGGAGAAGCTCTTTATCAAGATGCAATGAACGCTCTTTTGCCAAATGCTTATGAAGCTGCAGTAAAAGAAGCTGGTCTTGAAGTCGTTGCACAACCAAAAATCGATGTGACTTCAATGGAAAAAGGTCAAGACTGGGTTATCACTGCAGAAGTTGTTACAAAACCTGAAGTTAAATTGGGCGACTACAAAAACCTTGAAGTATCAGTTGATGTAGATAAAGAAGTAACTGACGCTGATGTAGATGCACGTATCGAACGTGAACGCAACAACTTGGCAGAATTGGTTATCAAAGATGGTGCTGCTGAAGATGGCGACACTGTTGTTATCGACTTCGTTGGTTCTATCGACGGTGTTGAATTTGACGGCGGAAAAGGTGAAAACTTCTCACTTGGACTTGGTTCAGGACAATTCATTCCTGGCTTTGAGGACCAATTGGTAGGTCACTCAGCTGGTGAAACTGTTGATGTTATCGTAACATTCCCAGAAGACTACCAAGCAGAAGACCTTGCAGGTAAAGAAGCTAAATTCGTGACTACTATCCACGAAGTTAAAGCTAAAGAAGTTCCAGCTCTTGACGATGAACTTGCAAAAGATATCGACGAAGAAGTTGAAACTCTCGACGAATTGAAAGAAAAATACCGTAAAGAATTAGCTGCTGCTAAAGAAGAAGCATACAAAGATGCTCTTGAAGGTGCAGCAATCGATAAAGCAGTTGAAAACGCTGAAATCGTAGAACTTCCAGAAGAAATGATTCATGAAGAAGTTCACCGCTCAGTAAATGAATTCCTTGGAAACTTGCAACGTCAAGGTATCAACCCTGACATGTATTTCCAAATCACTGGAACTACTCAAGAAGACCTTCACAAACAATACGAAGCAGAAGCTGAGTCACGTACGAAGACTAACCTTGTTATCGAAGCAGTTGCCAAAGCTGAAGGATTTGATGCTTCAGAAGAAGAAATCCAAAAAGAAATTGAGCAATTGGCAGCAGACTACAACATGGAAGTTGCACAAGTACAAAACTTGCTTTCAGCTGACATGTTGAAACACGATATCACTATCAAAAAAGCTGTTGAATTGATTACAAGCACTGCAACAGTTAAATAATCTTAAAAGAGAAAGAGCCCACCTGACTAGGTGGGCTTTCTGGTTATGTGACTATTAGTCCGTCTCGCTCCGCTAGGTGCGAGACAAATAAACCACCCGCTATGCGGGTGCGCGTCGAAGGTTATACCCAAAAAACTCCAAACGCGATACAATAAAGGTGTTCAAGCCAATTGTAAAGCGAAAGGAGAAAAATATGGCACAAAAGGCACATAGTTTATCACACACAAAGTGGATGTGTAAATATCACATTGTGTTCACCCCTAAGTATAGACGAAAAGTCATTTATAATCAATATCGAAGTAGTTTGGAAGAAATATTCCACCGATTATGTAGTTATAAAGGTGTAGAGATTATCGAAGGACACTTAATGCCTGATCATGTACATATGTTAGTAAGTATTCCACCAAGGATAAGTGTTTCAAGTTTTATGGGGTATTTAAAAGGCAAAAGTGCACTCATGATGTTTGATAAACACGCCAACCTCAAGTATAAGTTTGGAAATTGGCATTTTTGGGCAGAAGGTTACTACGTGAGCACAGTAGGGCTTAATGAAGCCACAATTAAGAAATATATCCAAGAACAGGAAAAACATGATATAGTACTAGATAAATTAAGTGTAAAAGAATATGAGGATCCCTTTAGGGATAGTGGTAAGTAGTACCAAAGTCTCTTTAAGAGGCAAGTGACGAGTCAAGAGCAATGAGGCTTGAACAACGTGAAAGCCAGCGTCTTTAGGCGCTGGCTGGTAATTTGGGCTTATAGCCCTGGTGCAAACCACCCGTTAGACGGGTGGTTATGATTTGCACTATTTTCCAAAAATCTCTTTTAAGTCTGTATCTGTAATCCCAATCATGGCTGGAATACTAGACCAGTTTTCTTCGGTGAGGATGTAGGATTGTTCAGAGTCACTTGCTGTGGCAGTTTCAGAGAAGGCTTGTTTACTTTCTTCAATATTAGTTTCAATTAAATCACTGAAACGCTCAATCAGATAGGTCTTGCGGGCAGTTCCGATATGCTTGACTGCATAGTCAAAGGCCTGTAATTCACCAAGAAGGATGAGCTTGCTCTTGGCCCGTGTAATGGCTGTGTAGATGAGATTTCGCTCCAGCATGCGCTTGCTAGCACTGGTGATGGGCAGGATGACAACAGGAAACTCACTTCCCTGAGACTTATGAATACTCATGGCATAGGCTAGTCGAATTTTGTACCATTCATTACGTGGGTAGACGACTTCATTGCCATCAAAATCAATGACAATCTCGTCTTGTTTGGACTCGGTGTATTTTCCAGGAATCAGGTCTGTGATGTAGCCTAGATCTCCGTTAAAGACATTAACTTCAGCGTCGTTGACTAGGTGAATGACCTTGTCCCCTGTTCGATAGTGACACTGAGTTGCTTCAAAGCTAACTTGCCCCTTTTGCTGAGGATTGAGCAGGTCTTGCATGAGTTGGTTGATGGCGTCAATGCCAGCAGTTCCTCGATACATAGGCGCTAACACCTGAATATCACGAGCCGGAATGCCACTTCTGAGGGCAGCACCAAGAATTTTCTCAATCGTAGCTGGGATATGGCCACTAGCGATTTCAAAGTAGGAACGGTCAGCTTTTTTCTGGGTAAAGTCAGCTGACAAGATGCCTTGTCGAATCTGACTCGCCAAGGTAACGATAGTTGATTCTTCGCTCTGACGGTAAATCCGTTCCAAGCGAGCCTGCGGAATCAGGGGTATCTGGAGCAGGTCAGCAAGGACTTGTCCGGGACTAACAGAAGGCAACTGGTCACTGTCTCCCACGATGAGGATTTTACTGTTAGAAGAGATATTGGACAAGAGTTGGTTGGCTAGCCAAGTATCCACCATAGAAAACTCATCCACGATGATGAAGTCAGCATCCAGATAATCTTCTAGATGACTGGTATCATCGTCTCCCGTCATCCCCAAATGACGATGTATGGTCGCGCTAGGCAAACCTGTCAATTCATTCATGCGCCGAGCTGCTCGACCAGTTGGTGCAGCGAGAAGGATCGGTAGGTTGCTTTTTTTCCTGAGATCAAGCCCTTCTAAAAGGGCATAAACCGCGATAATTCCATTGATAACAGTCGTCTTACCTGTACCAGGTCCACCTGTTAGAATAAAGACCTTGTTCTGGATAGCATCACAGATTGCCTGTTTTTGAATGTCATCGTATTGGATAGCTAATTCTTGCTCAACAGTAGCGATATGCTTGTGAATGGTTTCTATATCCTGACTTTGTTTCTTTCCTTTTTCGAGGATACGAACCAAATGACTGCGAATGCCTTCTTCGGCGAAAAAGAGGCTGTTATCAAAGATTTTGGTATCAATCTGCTGAACCTTGTCTTCTTCAATCAGATGAGATAATTCCTGAGCAACTTGGCTGGGATCGAGTTCCACGGGACGGGAAGACTCGAGGAGAGTCAGGGTTTGTTCCAGCAAATCTCGGGCTTCTATATAGGTATCGCCTGTCTCCATACATCCCTTAAACAGACTGTGGACAAGGCCAGCACGGAAGCGTTCAGGAGCTTTACTTTCGATGCCTAGTTCGGCAGCTAATTGGTCAGCAATGGTAAATCCCAAGCCCTTGATATCCTCAACTAGTTGGTAGGGATAGTTTTCGACAATATCTAGCGTTTCTTCCTTGTAAAAGTCTTGAATCTGAAAGGCCAGTTTATTGGGAATGCCGTAGTTGGCAAGTTTAGCCAAAACCATTTCTATTCCATAGTTGAGACGGAGGGTGGAAACAAAAGCCTCACGGTTTTTGGCAGAGAGTCCTGAGATGCCTTCTAGCTTTTCAGGATGTTCCAGAATTTCGTCAATGGTATTTTCACCATAGCTATAAACGATTTTTTGGGCCGTTTTGAGACCAATTCCCTTGAAATGACTGCTAGAAAAGTACTTGACTAGCCCATTTTTAGTTGGTTTTGCTCGCTCATAACGGCTGATCTGAAGCTGTTCCCCATACTTGGAGTGCTGAACGATTTGTCCCCAAAAAGTGTAGTCTTCCCCTTCAATCACGTCCGCCATGGTTCCTGTAACGATGATTTCAAAATCGTCAAAGTCCTCCGCATCAGTATCTTCGATATCTAGGAGGAGAATGCGATAAAAATGACTGGGATTTTCAAAAATAATGCGTTCAATGGTGCCTGAAAAATAAACTTCCATAGGTTTCCTTTACATGAGTTCATGAGAGTTGAATCCTTAGTTTCTTTCAACAAACTAGGAGACTAAAAGGCCTTCTTCTCGCAATAGAAAAAGAGACTGAGATTTAGCATTCTCGGCCTCTTCCTTATCTTAAAAAGTTCCGATACGGTTAAGTGGCCAGAAACGGAATTTTGCTTCGCCCTTGATATCGCTGGCCTTGAAGGTACCGACATGGCGGCTGTCGCTAGAGACTAGACGATCGTCACCAAGGAGAAGGTACTCACCTTGAGGGACAGTAAAGCTGAAGCTGGTATTGGAATTGACATCGACCGTAAAAGCCTGTGCCTTTTGGGCAAGTTCTCTAAAGTAAACTCCCTTATTGCCTTCAAATCCTTTTCCAGTATAGGTGTTTTGCAATTTTTCTGTTTTGAACAAGTTGAGGTATTCAGCTAGGTAGGGTTCATCCGTTTCTTCACCGTTGATAAAAAGTTTATCATTTTCGTAGCGGATGGTATCTCCAGGCATACCGATGACCCTTTTGACAATGTCTTTATTTCCTTCTTCTTCATGCGCAACCACGATATCGAAGCGATCAATTGGGAGGTGTTTGACGACGAAGAGAACTTCTCCGTCAGCTAGGGTAGGGTCCATCGAGTGTCCTTCCACACGGACATTGCTCCAAAGGAAGATACGGCTAAGGCCGACCAGCGCAATAATCAGGAAGAAAACTCCCCATTCTTTTAGAAATGTTTTAAACAAATTCATAACTCACCTTTCTAGAAGTGCTTTGGCTTTTTCAGTGTTTTTAAAATGTAGTTTGGCACAGAAATGAAGTCCTTTCATGCCATAGGCCTGAAGGATTTTGCTTGCAACCTTATCAGATGCAGTTCCAGCGCCGCTTGGCAGTTGATAGCCTAGTTCTCGTCCAAGATTTTCCAAGTTCTCAAGGAAGAGATCCCGCGCGATGATGGAGCTAACTGCAACAGCCAGGTATTTTCCCTCGGCTTTTTCTTCCAAAGTGATCTTGTTTGGAAAACGGTTGACTTCTTGCGCCAAGTACTTGTCATAGTTTTTAGGGCTTGTAAAAGCATCAATCACGATTTTTTCTGGCTGGACTCCTTTTTGGAGAAGGAGAAAGATAGCCTGGTTGTGAAGGGCAACCTTTACAGAAACAGCATTGTAGCGCTCTCCGATAACTTCGTTGTACTTGCTCGGTGAAAGGAGGAGCGCTTGGTGCTGGACCTTTTCTTTAAGGATAGGGGCAATCTGACGAATCTTTTGGTCTGTCAGAGTCTTAGAATCTCCCACGCCGAGTTTTCGCAAGAAGTCGTGCTGGTCAGGTGTTACAAAGGAAGCCACGACAGCTAGCCCACCAAAGTAGGAGCCATTTCCCACCTCATCGGTTCCAATCATAGGAAAATCTTGACCACTGTTTTCTTGTTGAACTTGATAACCAAAGAAACTAGCGTATTGCTCAGCAGCTTCGCCCTGCAGGAGGACTTTTCCAGAAGTATAGATGGAAACCGTTGCCTGAGGAAAGCGCAAAAAATAGCGAATATAAGGATTTTTACTAGGACTGAGAGCCTTCTGATACTGACTTAAAAAGCTCTGAATTTCCTGTTCACTTGGTGTGAGTGTGATACTTGCCATAGTCTCTATTGTACCACAAAAGCAGGAGAATTGGTAAAAACTGACAAAGTTAGCGAAATTTGGTATAATATCGTGAGGTGAATTTTATGGCAAATCTAAATCGATATAAGTTTACATTCGGGAAAAAGACATTAACCTTGACAACCGAGCATGACAATCTCTTTATGGAGGAAATTGCCAAGGTTGCGACTGAAAAATACCAAGCAATTAAAGAACAAATGCCTGGGGCGGATGATGAAACCATTGCGCTTCTTTTGGCGGTCAACTGTCTATCTACACAACTCAACCGTGAGATTGAATTTGATGACAAGGAGCAAGAGTTGTTAGAACTCCGCCACAAGTTGATTGCTGTCAAACAAGAACAGAGCAAGATTGAGGACTCCCTATGATTTCAATCCTACTCTTATTGGTTCTAGCTTGGGGCTTTTACATCGGCTACCGTAGAGGTTTGGTCCTGCAAGTTTATTATTTCCTCGTGGCAGTGATTTCAGCCTTTGTTGCGGGGCAGTTTTATAAATCACTGGGAGATCACTTCCACTTACTTGTCCCTTATGCCAATCCTCAGGAAGGACAGGGCACCTTTTTCTTCCCTTCAGACCAGCTGTTTCAGCTAGATAAGGTCTTTTATGCAGGCCTAGCCTATCTTCTAGTTTTTGGGATTTGCTACACTATCGGACGTTTTATAGGTTTGTTCCTGCACTTGATTCCAACTAAAAAGCTCGATGTCAAATGGTTGCGTATCGGATCAGGCCTTTTATCTCTATTGGTTACCTTATTTGTCTTGCAAATGGCTCTGACCATCCTTGCAACGGTGCCTCTGGCAGTCATTCAAAATTCACTCGAAAAAAGTACAGTAGCCAAACAGATCATCCAAAGTGTCCCTTTTACGACAAACCTTATTAAACAACTCTGGGTGACAAATTTAATCGGATAAAAAGGGCGGGATTTTTCCTAGCCCTTTGTTTACAGATTGGAGGACTAGGTCAATACCTCTAGTTGCTATAATCTTGTAAACCAGCATACAAGGAAAGAATATGAATACAAAAATACTAGAAACCTTAGAATTCAATAAAATCAAGGCCTTGTTTGAACCGCATCTCTTGACAGAACAAGGATTAGAGGAGCTAAAAGGTTTGGCTCCAACTGCCAAGGTGGATAAGATCAATCAAGCCTTTACAGAGATGGAGGAAATGCAAGCTCTATTTGTGGAGCAACCTCACTTTACCATCCTAGCGACGCGTGAGATATCAGCTGTTTGCAAGCGTCTGGAGATGGGGGCGGACCTCAATATTGAGGAGTTCTTGCTTCTCAAACGAGTCTTGCTTGCTAGCAGAGAGTTGCAAGTTTTTTATACCAATCTCGAAAACGTACGTTTGGAGCAGTTGGCGAGATGGTTTGAAAAACTACATGATTTTCCACACTTGCAAGGGAGTCTTCAAGCTCTAAATGATGCAGGATTTATCGAAAATTTCGCCAGTGAAGAGCTAGCACGCATCCGTCGGAAAATCCATGATAGCGAGAGTCAAGTTCGAGATGTCTTGCAAGACTTACTCAAGCAAAAAGCGCAGATGTTGACGGAAGGCATAATCGCTAGCCGAAATGGCCGTCAAGTCTTACCAGTCAAGAACACTTATCGCAATAAGATTGCGGGTGTTGTTCATGACATCTCTGCCAGTGGTAATACGGTCTACATCGAGCCACGTGAGGTGGTCAAGCTGAGCGAAGAAATCGCTAGTCTGCGAGCTGACGAACGCTATGAGATGATTCGCATCCTACAGGAGCTCTCGGAACGCGTCCGCCCTCATGCTGCAGAGATCGCTAATGACGCTTGGATTATCGGCCATTTAGACTTGATTCGTGCCAAGGTGCGTTTCATCCAAGAAAGACAAGCAGTTGTTCCTCAACTTTCAGAGAACCAAGAGATTCAACTCCTTCATGTTCGCCATCCTTTGGTCAAAAATGCTGTTGCAAACGATGTACACTTTGGTAAGGAATTAACGGCCATTGTCATTACAGGTCCCAATACTGGTGGGAAGACCATCATGCTCAAAACCTTGGGCTTGACCCAACTCATGGCCCAGTCAGGCTTGCCCATTTTAGCTGATAAGGGGAGCCGTGTCGGTATTTTCGAAGAAATCTTCGCAGATATCGGGGATGAGCAGTCTATCGAACAAAGCTTGTCTACCTTCTCCAGCCACATGACCAATATCGTAGATATTCTTGGCAAGGTCAACCAACATTCGCTCTTATTACTAGATGAGCTCGGGGCTGGTACCGATCCGCAGGAAGGTGCAGCTCTTGCTATGGCTATTTTGGAGGATCTTCGTCTGCGTCAGGTCAAGACTATGGCGACGACCCACTATCCAGAGCTCAAGGCCTACGGTATCGAAACAGCCTTTGTGCAAAATGCCAGTATGGAGTTTGATACAGCCAGCCTGCGTCCGACCTATCGCTTTATGCAGGGAGTTCCTGGCCGAAGCAATGCCTTTGAAATTGCAAAACGTCTGGGCTTGTCAGATGTCATCGTAGGAGATGCCAGCCAGCAGGTCAATCAAGATAATGATGTCAATCGCATCATTGAACAATTAGAAGAGCAAACGCTTGAAAGCCGTAAACGCTTGGACAATATCCGTGAGGTGGAGCAAGAAAACCTCAAGATGAACCGTGCTCTCAAAAAACTCTACAACGAGCTCAATCGTGAAAAGGAAACTGAACTCAACAAGGCGCGTGAACAGGCTGCCGAGATTGTGGAACTTGCTCTAAATGAGAGTGACCAGATTCTCAAAAATCTCCATAGCAAGTCTCAACTTAAACCCCATGAAATCATTGAAGCCAAGGCTGAGTTGAAAAAACTGGCTCCTGAAAAAGTCGACTTATCTAAAAACAAGGTCCTTCAAAAGGCCAAGAAAAAACGAGCTCCGAAGGTGGGAGATGACATTGTGGTTCTCAGTTATGGTCAGCGTGGTACCCTGACCAATCAACTTAAGGATGGTCGCTGGGAAGCCCAAGTTGGCTTGATCAAGATGACCTTGGAAGAGAAAGAATTTGACCTTGTTCAGGCTCAGCAAGAAGCTCCAGTCAAGAAAAAACAAGTCAATGTCGTCAAACGTGCTTCTGGTCGTGGTCCGCAAGCCAGACTGGATCTCCGAGGCAAACGGTACGAAGAGGCCATGAATGAGCTGGACGCATTTATCGACCAAGCCCTGCTTAATAACATGGCGCAGGTAGACATTATCCACGGTATCGGTACGGGAGTCATCCGTGAGGGCGTCACTAAATACCTGCAAAGAAATAAGCATGTCAAGAGTTTCGGCTATGCCCCACAAAATGCTGGAGGCAGTGGCGCCACTATTGTGACCTTTAAAGGATAGAGAGAAGAAGGATTCGCTCTTTCTGAAAAAAGAAATGAAAGGTCAAAAATTTTCATAGAATATATTGACAAAGGCTAACTTTTCTTGTAAAATAATAAAAAATAAAATACCAACACCGAATGAAGTTTAATAGAAGTGGAGAAAGGTTTGTTTTCCATGACTGTAAATGGACGGAACTCTGGAGAGACCGTAAAGGCACCGAAGGGGCAAGGCAGGTAACTGCTCAAACTCTCAGGTAAAAGGACAGAGCTAGGATAGACCGCTTTTTGGCATTTATCTAAGCATTCCAGAGTACATGTATCTTGCATGTGCTCTTTCTTTTGGGGTTGAAAGATAGGAGAAGGACATGTTAGAATTGCTTAAAGCGCTTGATGCTTTTGCTTGGGGGCCTCCCCTCTTGATCTTATTGGTCGGAACGGGTATCTATTTGACCATCCGACTGGGCCTTTTGCAGGTTGCTCGTCTCCCTAAGGCCTTTCAGTTGATCTTTACCAAGGACAAGGGGCACGGCGATGTGTCGAGCTTTGCTGCTCTCTGTACGGCTTTAGCCGCCACCGTTGGTACGGGAAATATCATCGGGGTAGCGACAGCCATTAAGGTTGGGGGACCAGGAGCTCTATTTTGGATGTGGATGGCAGCCTTCTTTGGGATGGCGACCAAGTATGCCGAAGGCTTACTGGCCATCAAATACCGTACTAAGGATGCAAATGGAGCTGTAGCTGGAGGCCCCATGCATTACATCCTTTTGGGGATGGGAGAAAAGTGGCGTCCACTTGCTATCTTCTTTGCCCTAGCGGGTGTATTGGTAGCCCTTCTAGGGATTGGTACCTTTACCCAAGTCAATTCGATTACAGAATCCATTCAAAATACAGCCCAAGTTGATCCAGTTATCACAGCTCTGATTTTATCCATTTTGGTGGGTATTGCTGTCTTTGGTGGCCTCAAATCCATATCAAAGGTTTCGACAGCAGTGGTTCCTTTTATGGCTATTGTCTATATTCTGGGAACTCTTACAGTTATTCTCTTTAATATCGAGAAAATCCCAGCCACACTTGTACTGATCTTTACTTCAGCCTTTAGTCCAACGGCTGCGGTAGGTAGTTTTGCAGGTGCCAGCATTCGGATGGCTATCCAGAATGGTGTGGCGCGAGGAGTCTTTTCTAACGAATCTGGTCTTGGTTCTGCTCCCATTGCAGCGGCTGCAGCTAAGACTAATGAGCCTGTCGAGCAAGGCTTGATTTCCATGACAGGAACCTTTATTGATACTTTGATTATCTGTACTCTGACAGGTCTGACAATCTTGGTAACTGGGGTTTGGAGTGGTGATTTGAATGGAGTTGCCTTGACTCAGTCAGCCTTCTCAACAGTTTTTTCACACTTTGGACCAGCTCTTTTGACTATCTTCCTTGTACTCTTTGCCTTTACGACAATTCTCGGATGGAACTACTACGGAGAGCGCTGTTTTGAGTTTCTCTTTGGTGTCCGCTTTATCTGGCTTTACCGTGTAATCTTTGTAGTCATGGTCTTGTTGGGAGGATTTATCGAGTTGGATATGGTCTGGATTATTGCAGATATCGTCAATGCCTTGATGGCTTTACCAAACTTGATTGCCCTCTTAGTCTTGTCGCCAGTCGTCATTGCTGAGACTAAAAAGTATTTTAAACACTAATCCAATCACACTTTTGGTGTGATTTTTTCATTTCATAAACATTTCCTATCAAGGCGATTGAAAATATATATTATCCAAGGGGAAAATTCTATGATAGACTAAATGACAATAAAATGAAAAGAGGTTTCTTATGACAGCATTTACCATCCACACAGTAGAATCAGCACCAGCAGAAGTAAAAGAAGTTCTTGAAACAGTACAAAAAGACAACAACGGCTATATTCCCAACCTAATCGGTCTCTTGGCTAATGCTCCTACCGCGCTTGAAGCCTACCGAACTGTCGGAGCCATCAACCGTCGCAATAGCCTGACGCCAGTGGAACGCGAAGTAGTGCAAATCACAGCTGCCGTAACCAATGGTTGTGCTTTCTGCGTCGCAGGTCACACAGCCTTTTCAATCAAACAAATCCAGATGAATGATGATCTTCTCCAAGCCCTTCGCAACCGTACTCCAATCGAGACAGATCCAAAACTAGATACTCTAGCTAAGTTTACCTTGGCGGTCATCAATACCAAAGGGCGTGTAGGAGATGAAGCCTTGGCTGAATTTTTGGAAGCTGGCTACACGCAACAAAATGCCTTGGATGTGGTTCTCGGTGTTAGTCTTGCTAGCCTTTGCAACTATGCCAACAACCTAGCTAATACGCCTATTAATCCAGAATTGCAACCTTATGCCTAGTTCGAATCAGAAAGAAAAAATGAAGACTGAGCAATCCAGTCTTCATTTTTCTATGCTATTTTAAGCGCTTTTATGCTATACTAATAATAGCATGATTATTGGAGGCTCGGATGAAAAAGCTCCCCTTAGTATTCTCTGGCTGTTTATTAGGTTTAGCAGGTGCAGGAAATTTGATTGCAGATACTTTGCCTGTTCTGTCGCATTTATTGAGTCTGATTGGCCTAGTGTTGTGGATTTTCTTTCTGATTCTTCATCTTTTTAATTGGGAAGAAACCAAGAAAGAATTGACTAAGCCCCCTCTTTTATCTGGGATGGCCACCTTTCCCATGGCTGGGATGATTTTATCGACCTATGTCTTTCGCGTATTCCCTGCTCTTCCTATAGTAGCACAAGGGATCTGGTGGTTTTCATTTCTCTTGGATTTGGCTTTGATTGCTACTTTTACCATCAAATTTGCCTGTCCAGGTCGGAGGGTCAATGCGACTCCTAGCTGGACGGTACTCTATGTGGGGATAGCAGTAGCGGCCTTGACCTATCCTCTGGTAGGCATTATTGAGATTGCCTATGCGACCTTGAGTTTTGGTTTTGTCTTGACCTTCTATCTCTATCCCCTTATTTATAGGGATTTAAAGCAAGATCCACTCCCAGTGGCCTTGCTTGGACAAGAAGGAATCTACTGTGCTCCCTTTTCTCTACTCTTGGCTTCCCTAGTTCGAGTTGGAGGAGCAAGCCTACCGACTTGGCTCTTGATCGTCATGATTTTGGCATCTCAGTCCTTCTTTTTCTTTGTTTTAACTCGCCTACCCAATATTTTAAAACAAGGCTTTCAACCAGCCTTCTCAGCCCTCACCTTCCCAACCATTATCACAGCCACTTCGCTCAAGATGGCTCAGGGAATTTTGAAACTTCCATTTCTGGATTATCTGGTGTTTGCTGAAACTGTTATATGCCTCACTATTTTATTCTTTGTCTTGGTTGGTTATCTGATTTGGTTACGAAAAAAGGTCTAGCTAAAATAGCTAAACCTTATTTTTTATGGTTTGATAACTTCAGCGCCACCCATGTATGGACGAAGAGCTTCTGGAATGGTTACAGAACCATCTTCATTTTGGTAGTTCTCAAGAATAGCAGCCACTGTACGTCCAACTGCAAGTCCAGAACCATTCAAAGTGTGAAGGAGTTTCACCTTACCATCTGCTTCATCACGGTAGCGAATTTGAGCACGACGAGCTTGAAAATCTTCTGTATTTGAACAGCTTGAGATTTCACGATAGGTATTTTGCGCTGGAATCCAAACTTCCAAATCGTAAGTCTTGGCAGCTGAGAAGCCCATATCCCCAGTAGAGAGGGCAACGACACGGTATGGAAGATTGAGTTTTTGAAGGATGTTTTCAGCGTTGGCTGTCATTTTTTCTAATTCTTCATATGATTCCTCTGGTTTGGCAAATTTGACCATTTCAACCTTGTGGAATTGGTGCAGACGAATCAAACCACGAGTATCACGACCGGCAGAACCAGCCTCAGAACGGAATGACGGACTCATAGCGGTAAAGTAGATTGGTAGGTCTTTACCGTCAAGGATTTCATCGCGATAGTAGTTTGTCAAAGGCACTTCGGCGGTAGGAATAAGGACATAATTAGTGTCTTTCAATTCAAAAGTATCTTCCTTGAATTTTGGATATTGACCAGTACCAAACATAGAATCATGGTTAACCATGTATGGTGTGATGACTTCAGTATAGCCCTCTTTTCCATGCTCATCCAACATAAAGTTGTAGATGGCACGTTCCAAACGAGCACCAAGGCCTTTATAGAAGAGGAAGCGAGCACCAGTAACTTTTGCTCCACGTTCCCAGTCAAGGATACCAAGGTCTTCACCAAGATCCCAGTGAGCTTTTGGTTCGAAGTCAAACTCACGTGGAGTACCCCAACGGCGGACTTCCACATTGTCATCTTCGTCAGCTCCGATAGGAACACTGTCAGCGGGGATGTTTGGAAGAGTAGTGGTAAATTCTGTCAATTTAGCATCGATGTCCGCCAATTCAGCATCCAAGGCTTTGATTTCAGCAGATAGGGTTTGCATCGCAGCAATCTTGTCATCGGCATTTTCCTTATTGCGCTTAGATTGGGCAATCTCAGCAGAAACCGTGTTGCGTTCTGCCTTAAGGTTTTCAACCTTGACCAAGATGTCACGACGTTTAGCATCGATTTCTTTCATCTCGTTTAAGACAGCAGGCTCTACACCACGTGTAGCCAATTTTTCTGCGACAGCATCAAAGTCTGTACGAATACGTTTAATATCTAACATAAGAACTCCTTTATGAAAAAAACACACCTGACAAAGCGTTGGAGTGGCAGGGCCACGGTTCCATCCAACTTCACAGGTGTGCACTTGATTGTGTATGTAATTGTTACTAACGGTAGAATTTCACCTACCCCTCCTATCTGCTCGCAGCACCCGCAGACTTTCTGAAAGAAGAGGATAACCTACTTATCCGTTGCTATGATTATACTAAAGTTTCTACTTTTTTGCAAATAGATTTTTAAATTTTTGACCAATGGTCTGGAGTAAAGTAGGGAGTTTCACAACCTTGTCATTGCCAAGTTTTTCCCGAGCGATTTTGAGAATAGCTCCAGAGTCTTTGGAAGCAAAGAGGAATTTTCCTTGATCAGTGAAGACTTCAAAGTGGCGACTGATTTTGCGACCAGTTACGTTGGCTCCAATTTGCTGAATACTGGACCAGGGGATTTGGATATATTGTTCGACATTGACATCAGGATAAAACTCTAAGGCTTGATCCCCAACTAGAAATTTTCCGACTTTTCCCGAGATGGAAAGATAGGATGTTCCAGTGGTTTGTAGGTCAATGACTTTATTGAGTGATTGGGCCATGATTAATCTTCCTTACTTTCATCGAAAAAGGCGTGGTAGAGAGCCTTGATAGCTGCCTTTTCTTGCTCTTTATTGACAACAAACATGATGGAAACTTCACTTGAGCCTTGGGACATCATCTGGATGTTGATTTTGTTTTCAGATAGAGCGCGTGTTGCAGTAGCTGTTACACCAATGTGGCTCTTCATCTTTTCTCCGACAATCATAATGATTGAAAGATCGTGTTCGATTTCAGCATGATCCACTTCGGCTTTTTGAACTAACTGACGCAGAATTTCTTCCTCCTTGATAGGAGTCAATTCACGGGAACGAAGGATGATTGAAAGATCGTCGATACCTGTTGGCATATGTTCCCAACCAATGTTAAGATCTTCAAGGATTTGAAGAATCTTACAACCGAATCCAACCTCGCGGTTCATGAGGTATTTTGACATGTTGATGCTGACGAATCCAGAATCACCAGCGATCCCAACGACTGGGAATTTATCGCTACTGTGTTTTAGAACGATACGAGTACCGGGATGATCAGGATTGTTGGTATTTTTGATGACAAGAGGGATTTTTCCACGATAGGCAGGAAGAAGGGCTTCATCATGAAGGACAGAAAATCCAGCGTAAGCCAACTCACGCATTTCACGGTAGGTTAATTCAGGAATGGAGTGTGGTTGATGGATAATACCAGGGTGGGCAGCAAAGATACCATCTACGTCTGTAAAGTTTTCATAGAGATCAGCCTTGACTCCAGCTGCGATAATAGAACCAGTAATATCTGAACCTCCACGTGAGAAGGTACAGATTTGATTTTCCTTAGTTACGCCAAAGAAACCAGGGATGACAAGGACTTCGTTGCTATCAGTCAAGCCTTCAATCTTGTCATAACTAGATGGGATGATACGTGCGTTTCCTGGTTCACTTGTGACAACGATTCCAGCTTCTCTTGGGTGAACATAGCGTGCATCGATACCGTTTTGGTTGAAGTAGGCTGCAATGAGTTTGGCATTGTTATTTTCTCCAGCTGCTAAGAAAGTATCGTAGAGAAATTCATTGTCTTCTATAGGAAGAGTTGCCAAGGCCCGAATGCTTTTAGAAATCTTTTCTAAAACGGCAGGTTTTAGGCCTAGTTCACTAACCATAGCGGCATAACGGTCAATAATCCAGCTTTGACTAACATTGATATCATTTCCCGCCACATAGTCGCGATAGTATTTAATCAAGGCATCGGTTACTTTAGTATCTTCAGCATTGCGTTTTCCGGGTGCAGAAACGACTACAAAACGGCGTTCTTTATCACTTTTAACGATGTTTAAAACTTTTTCTAACTGACCAGCAGAGGCAAGCGAACTTCCACCAAATTTTACAACCTTCATAAGGACTCCTCAAGTAAGTATTTTATACGATTATAGCAGAAAGAGGGGCATTTTTCAATGAAGAAAATAGCTCCCTATTACAATAGAAGTAAATGCTAACTTATTCTGAAAAGCGACAACAGTTTAAAAGTAAGAGAGTCAAATTTTACTCACACTCATAAATGATGGGTAAATAATCAGGTGAGACACTTTCCTTTAGTTTTTCCTTGCCTCTTTATCCAAAAAAAGGTATACTTTGAAAATAAAATAATTTCATTGTCTTACAAAAGAAAAGGAGAAGCTATGAATCATATCTTATATCAGATCGTAGATGATCTGGCTATTATTACTTTGAATCGTCCCGAAGTGGCAAATGGTTTCCATATCCCAATGTGTGAGGAGATTTTAGAAGCTTTGACCCTAGCAGAGCAGGATCAAGCTGTTCAGTTCATCTTGATTAATGCTAATGGGAAGGTCTTTTCAGTTGGGGGAGATTTGGTTGAGATGAAGCGTGCAGTGGATGAGGATGACATTCCTTCTTTGAATAAGATTGCAGAATTAGTCAATACAATTTCTTTTAAAATCAAGCAAATTCCTAAGCCTGTTTTGATGGAGGTAGATGGAGCAGTTGCAGGTGCTGCGGCAAATATGGCAGTAGCAGTTGATTTTTGCTTGGCGACTGACAAGGCAAAATTCATCCAAGCCTTTGTTGGAGTTGGGTTGGCGCCGGACGCTGGTGGGATTCATCTCTTGAGTCGTAGTATCGGGGTAACACGAGCTGCACAACTTGCTATGACAGGTGAAGCCTTGACCGCAGAAAAAGCACTGGAATGGGGCGTAGTATACCGCGTTTGTGAAGCTGACAAATTAGAAAAAACAAGAGAACAAGTTCTGAAAAAATTAAGACGAGGTTCAGCAAACTCGTACGCAGCGATTAAAAAATTGGTTTGGGAAAGTCAATTTAAGGATTGGCAAGATTATGCCGAATTGGAATTGAAACTGCAAAAATCTTTATCTTTAACTGAAGATTTTAAAGAAGGGGTCCGAGCACATTCTGAAAGAAGAAGACCAAAATTTTCAGGAAAATAAAAAAATACTTGCACAATTCTTTGAAGTTTGTTATACTTTTTCTATCAAATGTTTTGATTGTGAAAGTTTTTTGAGGAGGAGGGAAAAAGTTTGGACTACCAACAAGTAAATGATTATTTAACATCTATTTTCAATAACGTCCTTGTGATTGAGGAGGTTAGCTTACGAGGTAGTCGATTCAAAGACATCTCCATCAAAGAAATGCACACGATCGATGTGATTGGGAAGTTCCCTGAGGCGACGCCTAGTAAGGTTTCCAAAGAACTGATGGTGACCCTGGGAACAGTTACGACGAGCTTGAATAACCTAGAAAGAAAGGGTTACATTGAGCGTATTCGTTCTGATCAAGACCGTCGTGTGGTCTATCTGCATTTGACAAAGAAAGGTCGTTTGGTTCACCGCCTTCACAAACGATTCCACAAGGCCATGGTCGAAAGAATTATTGACGGCATGAGTCCTGAGGAAAAAGAAGTCATGGGCAGAGGCTTAACGAACCTTTATCAATTTTTGGAGGATTTGAAATAATGGCTTTTGCAAAGATAAGCCAAGTTGCTCATTATGTCCCAGAGCAAGTGGTCACTAATCATGACTTGGCTCAAATCATGGATACAAGCGATGAGTGGATTTCAAGTCGGACAGGAATTAAACAGAGACATATCTCAAAAACGGAGTCTACAAGTGACTTGGCGACAGAAGTTGCGAGGAGCTTATTGGATAAAGGAAGCTTAACAGCGGATCAGATTGATTTTATCATTGTGGCAACGATTACTCCAGATTCGATGATGCCTTCTACGGCAGCTCGGGTTCAGGCAAATATCGGAGCTCATAGAGCTTTCGCCTTTGATCTAACAGCAGCTTGCAGTGGCTTTGTATTCGCTCTTTCAACTGCTGAAAAGTTTTTAAGTTCTGGACAGTTCAAAAAAGGGATTGTTATCGGGGCTGAAACCTTATCCAAGGCAGTTGATTGGTCTGATCGTTCGACAGCTGTTCTCTTTGGAGATGGTGCTGGTGGCGTTCTCTTGGAAGCGAGCGAAACACGTCACTTCCTTGCGGAAAGTCTCTATACAGATGGCTCTCGGAGCGAGTGTTTGACCTATGGTCAAACGGCTTTGGCTTTGCCTTTCTCAGATCAAGAAGCAGTTCCTGCTTTTCTGAAGATGGATGGACGAGCAGTTTTTGATTTTGCAAATCGTGATGTTGCTAGATCAATCAAGGAAACCATTGAAAATGGTCCAATCGCAGCATCGGACTTGGATTATCTCTTGCTTCATCAGGCAAATATCCGCATTTTGGATAAGATGGCTAAGAAAATCGGTGTAGACCGAGATAAGCTTCCTGCCAATATGATGGAGTATGGAAATACCAGTGCAGCAAGTATCCCGATTTTGCTCTCAGAGTGTGTGGAGAATGGCATGATTCGTTTAGATGGTAGCCAGACGATTCTCCTATCAGGCTTCGGTGGAGGTTTGACATGGGGCACACTCATTCTTACAATCTAGGTAATCATGTGGTAAACACATAGTTATAAAATTTTATATTTTAAAGGAGTCCTATCATGGCAGTATTTGAAAAAGTACAAGAAATTATCGTTGAAGAACTTGGGAAAGACGCATCAGAAGTAACACTTGAATCTACTTTTGATGATTTGGATGCAGATTCATTGGACTTGTTCCAAGTAATCTCTGAAATTGAAGATGCTTTTGATATCCAAATCGAAGCAGAAGATAACTTGAAAACAGTTGGTGACTTGGTTGCTTACGTTGAAGAGCAAACAAAATAATTAGCATATTACTAGAAGGAGTAGGGGAGACCCGCTCCCTCTTGTTTAGGTAATAGTTTGAAATTCAAATGATAAACTTATCGAACTATTACGTAAGCAAGGAATGATGGAGGCACTATGAAAACACGTATTACAGAATTATTGAACATTGATTATCCTATTTTTCAAGGAGGAATGGCCTGGGTTGCTGATGGCGACTTGGCTGGTGCGGTATCAAAAGCTGGTGGTTTGGGGATCATCGGTGGTGGAAATGCACCTAAAGAGGTCGTAAAGGCTAATATCAATAAAATCAAATCACTTACGGATAAACCTTTTGGTGTCAACATCATGCTCTTGTCACCTTTTGTAGAAGACATCGTTGATCTCGTGATTGAAGAAGGGGTTAAGGTGGTTACAACTGGTGCTGGAAATCCAAGTAAATACATGAACCGTTTCCATGATGCAGGAATTACAGTTATTCCTGTTGTTCCTAGTGTTGCTTTGGCAAAACGCATGGAAAAAATTGGTGCCGATGCAGTTATTGCAGAAGGGATGGAAGCTGGTGGACACATTGGTAAATTAACAACGATGACCTTGGTTCGCCAAGTTGCTGCAGCTGTTTCAATTCCAGTTATTGCTGCCGGTGGTATTGCAGATGGTGAGGGGGCAGCGGCTGGGTTTATGCTTGGCGCAGAAGCTGTTCAAGTAGGAACTCGTTTTGTAGTTGCCAAAGAGTCTAATGCTCATCCAAATTATAAAGCTAAAATTTTAAAAGCTCGTGATATTGATACAACGATTTCAGCACAACATTTTGGACACGCAGTTCGTGCCATTAAAAACCAGTTGACTCGTGATTTCGAACAAGCTGAAAAAGATGCCTTTAAACAAGAAAATCCAGATTTAGAAATCTTTGAGCAAATGGGTGCAGGAGCTTTAGCTAAAGCTGTTGTCCATGGTGATGTGGATGGCGGTTCAGTGATGGCCGGCCAGATTGCAGGTTTGATTTCTAAAGAAGAAACTGTTGAAGAAATCTTAAAAGATATCTACTACGGTGCAGCTGAAAAAATTCAAGAAGAAGCTGCTCGTTGGGCAGGAGTTACAAGAAATGACTAAAACAGCCTTTCTATTTGCGGGCCAAGGTGCTCAGTATCTAGGGATGGGACGTGATCTCTATGATCGCTATCCTATCGTCAAGGAAACAATTGACCAAGCTAGCCAAGTCTTAGGGTATGACCTCCGTGACTTGATTGACAATGATGAAGCAAAGTTAAATCAGACTCGTTACACGCAACCAGCTATTCTAGCTACATCTGTTGCTATTTACCGATTATTGAAAGAAAAAGGCTATCAGCCAGATATGGTGGCAGGACTATCCCTCGGAGAATATTCGGCTCTTGTAGCAAGTGGTGCCTTGGACTTTGAGGATGCAGTTGCCTTGGTTGTTAAGCGTGGTGCTTATATGGAAGAGGCTGCACCTGCAGGCTCTGGAAAGATGGTTGCCGTTCTTAATACTCCAGTTGAAGTGATTGAGGAAGCTTGTGAAACAGCCTCTAAAGTTGGAGTAGTGACTCCAGCTAACTACAACACCCCAAGCCAAGTCGTTATCGGTGGCGAGGTGGCTGCGGTTGACCGCGCAGTTGAACTCTTGCAGGAAGCAGGAGCAAAACGATTGATTCCTTTAAATGTATCTGGCCCTTTCCATACAGCCCTTCTTGAGCCCGCCAGTCAGCAACTAGCTGGGGCTCTTGAGGAAGTTAGTTTCTCTGACTTTACTTGCCCACTAGTTGGCAATACGGAAGCTGCTGTTATGGAAAAAGATCGAATCCAAGAGCTTTTGACGCGTCAGGTGAAAGAACCTGTTCGTTTTTATGAAAGTATTGCTGTGATGCAGGATGCTGGGGTAACCAACTTTATTGAAATTGGTCCTGGTAAGGTCTTATCAGGCTTTGTCAAAAAAATCGATAAAACTGCTCAGCTAGCTAACGTTGAAGATCAAACAAGCTTGGATGCTTTGCTAGGAAACTAGTGACCCCTTCTCCCAGAAAATACAACAGGAAACAGGAGAATAGAATGCAACTAAAAAATAAAAATATCTTTGTTACAGGTTCAAGTCGTGGTATCGGACTTGCCATTGCTCACAAATTTGCCAAACTAGGTGCGAATGTAGTCTTGAATAGTCGAGGAGCAATCTCAGAAGAATTGCTGGCTGAGTTTTCAAACTACGGCGTCAAAGTGGTACCAATCTCAGGTGATGTTTCAGACTTTGCAGATGCCAAACGTATGGTAGATCAAGCAATTGCAGAACTCGGTTCTGTCGATGTCTTGGTCAACAATGCTGGAATCACTCAAGATACACTCATGCTTAAGATGACCGAAGAAGATTTTGAAAAGGTGATTAAGATCAACTTGACAGGTGCCTTCAACATGACGCAAGCAGTCTTGAAACAGATGATAAAGGCACGTGAAGGTGCGATCATCAATATGTCCAGTGTGGTCGGTTTGATGGGAAATATTGGGCAGGCCAACTATGCAGCTTCTAAAGCAGGTTTGATTGGTTTTACCAAGTCAGTAGCACGTGAAGTTGCCAATCGCAATGTACGCGTAAATGCTCTTGCCCCAGGGATGATCGAATCGGATATGACTGCTGTTTTGTCTGATAAGGTCAAGGAAGCGACATTGGCACAAATCCCAATGAAACATTTTGGACAAGCAGAACATATCGCAGATGCTACAGTGTTCCTGGCTGGACAGGATTATTTGACAGGACAAGTTCTCGCTGTTGATGGCGGACTTAGCATGTAAAAAATAAGGAAAGATATAGGTAAGAAAGATGAAACTAAATCGGGTTGTAGTAACAGGTTATGGATTGACCTCTCCTATCGGAAATACTCCAGAAGAATTTTGGAACAGTTTGCAAACTGGGAAGATTGGAATTGGAGAAATCACTAAGTTTGATCACAGCGAATTTGCTGTGCACAATGCGGCAGAAGTTCAAGATTTCCCATTTGATAAATACTTTGTCAAAAAAGATACCAACCGTTTTGATAACTATTCTTTGTATGCCTTGTACGCAGCTCAAGAAGCGGTGACAAATGCTAATCTTGATGTAGAAGCAATCGATAAGGATCGTTTTGGTGTCATCGTTGCCTCAGGTATTGGGGGAATTAAAGAAATCGAAGACCAAGTTATCCGTCTTCATGAAAAAGGCCCAAAACGTGTTAAGCCATTGACACTTCCAAAAGCCTTGCCAAATATGGCTTCGGGAAATGTTGCCATGCGCTTTGGAGCAAACGGTGTTTGTAAATCAATCAATACAGCCTGTGCCTCATCAAATGATGCTATTGGCGATGCCTTCCGTTCAATCAAGTTTGGTTTCCAAGATGTCATGTTAGTAGGTGGATCAGAATCATCTATCACTCCTTTTGCCATCGCTGGTTTCCAAGCATTGACTGCTCTATCAACTACAGAAGATCCAACTCGTGCTTCTATTCCGTTTGACAAAGACCGTAATGGTTTTGTGATGGGAGAAGGTTCTGGAATGCTGGTTCTTGAGAGTCTTGAACATGCTGAAAAACGTGGAGCAACTATCTTGGCTGAAGTAGTTGGTTATGGAAATACCTGTGATGCTTATCATATGACTTCACCTCATCCAGAAGGTCAGGGTGCAATCAAGGCAATTAAATTAGCTTTGGAAGAGGCAGAGATTTCTCCAGAACAAGTAGCTTATGTCAATGCCCATGGAACTTCAACTCCTGCTAATGAAAAAGGAGAAAGTAGTGCCATTGTAGCTGTTATTGGTAAAGAAGTACCAGTATCTTCAACCAAGTCCTTTACAGGACACTTGCTTGGTGCTGCAGGGGCAGTAGAAGCCATCGCTACCATTGAAGCTATGCGTCATAACTTTGTACCAATGACAGCTGGAACAAGCGAGTTGTCAGACTATATCGAAGCGAATGTCGTTTATGGACAAGGCTTGGAGCAAGAAATCCCTTATGCTATTTCAAATACCTTTGGTTTTGGTGGACACAATGCGGTTCTTGCTTTCAAACGTTGGGAGAATAAATAATTATGAATTTAAATGAGATCAAGGACTTGATGGCTCAATTTGATCAATCAAGTTTGAGAGAATTTTCTTATAAAAATGGAACGGATGAATTGCAGTTCAGCAAGAATGAAGCAAGGATGGCTTCTGAAGCGCCAGCTCAAGTTGCTCCAGTGCCAACTGCAGTAGCTGCAAGTCCAGTAGTTTCTGCCCCTTCAACTCCAGTAGAGAGTGCAGTGGAAGAAGCACCAGCACCAGCTGAAACGACTGTTGCTCCAGAGGGTGATGTTGTTGAAAGCCCACTTGTAGGGGTGGCTTACTTGGCCGCTGGACCAGATAAACCTTCCTTTGTCACAGTTGGAGACAGTGTTAAAAAAGGTCAGACTTTGGTGATCATCGAAGCCATGAAAGTCATGAATGAAATTCCTGCACCTAAGGATGGTGTGGTGACAGAAATTCTCGTTTCAAATGAAGAAATGGTTGAGTTCGGTAAAGGATTGGTACGTATCAAATGATCGATATTCAAGGAATCAAAGAAGCTCTACCCCATCGTTACCCCATGCTCCTAGTGGATCGTGTCTTGGAAGTGAGCGAGGATACCATTGTTGCCATTAAAAATGTGACCATCAACGAACCTTTCTTCAAAGGTCATTTTCCACAATACCCAGTCATGCCAGGTGTTCTTATCATGGAAGCCTTGGCTCAGACTGCTGGTGTCTTGGAATTGTCCAAACCTGAAAATAAAGGGAAACTGGTTTTCTACGCTGGCATGGACAAGGTTAAGTTCAAGAAGCAAGTTGTACCAGGTGACCAATTAGTTATGACGGCTACTTTTGTCAAACGTCGTGGTACGATTGCTGTGGTTGAAGCAAAGGCTGAAGTAGATGGTAAGCTTGCAGCGAGTGGTACTCTTACCTTTGCAATTGGAAACTAAGGAGGATCTCCATGTTTCGTAAAATTTTGATTGCCAACCGTGGTGAGATTGCGGTTCGCATTATTCGAGCTGCGCGTGAGTTGGGCATTGCAACCGTAGCAGTCTATTCAACTGCTGATAAGGAAGCTCTTCACACACTTCTAGCGGATGAAGCTATCTGTATCGGACCTGGTAAGGCGACAGAATCTTATCTCAATATCAATGCGATTTTATCTGCTGCAGTTTTGACAGAAGCAGAAGCCATCCACCCAGGTTTTGGTTTTCTTAGCGAAAATTCCAAGTTTGCCACGATGTGTGATGAAGTGGGGATTAAGTTTATCGGGCCTTCTGGGGCTGTAATGGATACCATGGGAGATAAGATCAATGCGCGTGAGCAAATGATCAAGGCTGGGGTTCCAGTTATCCCAGGATCTGATGGTGAAGTTCACACGGCTGAAGAGGCGCTTGCAGTTGCAGAAAAAATTGGCTATCCAGTCATGCTTAAGGCATCGGCAGGTGGTGGTGGAAAAGGGATTCGTAAGGTTGAAAAGGCAGAAGACTTGGTCGCAGCCTTTGAAACAGCATCCAGTGAAGCCAAGGCCAATTTTGGAAATGGCGCTATGTATCTTGAGCGTGTGATTTATCCAGCTCGTCATATCGAAGTTCAGATTCTTGCGGACCAAGAGGGTCATGTTGTCCATCTTGGTGAACGGGACTGTTCACTTCAACGGAATAACCAAAAGGTCTTAGAAGAAAGCCCATCCATTGCGATTGGCAAAACCCTTCGTCATGAAATTGGTGCTGCCGCCGTTCGTGCAGCAGAGTCTGTAGGCTATGAAAATGCTGGAACGATTGAATTTCTTCTCGATGAAGCGAGTGGCAATTTCTACTTCATGGAAATGAATACTCGTGTGCAAGTTGAACACCCAGTCACAGAGTTTGTTTCAGGTGTTGATATCGTGAAGGAACAGATTCGCATTGCTGCCGGGCAACCTTTACCTTTCAAACAAGAAGATATTGTCCTACGAGGTCACGCTATCGAGTGCCGGATCAATGCGGAAAATCCAGCATTTAACTTTGCTCCAAGCCCAGGAAAAATCACCAACCTCTATCTACCAAGTGGAGGAGTTGGATTGCGTGTAGACTCTGCAGTCTATCCAGGTTATACCATTCCTCCTTACTATGATAGTATGATTGCCAAAATCATTGTTCATGGGGAGAATCGTTTTGATGCTCTTATGAAGATGCAACGGGCACTTTATGAACTTGATATTGAAGGAGTGCAAACCAATGCAGACTTCCAGTTGGATCTGATTTCAGACCGCCGAGTTATCGCTGGTGATTACGATACTTCCTTCTTGATGGAAACTTTCTTGCCAAAATACCAAGAAAAAGAATAGACTTTCAAACAGTATGAGAACTAAAAGGGGGAGTTATGGCTCTATTTAGTAAAAAGGATAAGTATATTCGGATCAATCCTAACCGTTCCGTAAGGCAGAAACCACAAGCCAAGCCTGAGGTTCCGGATGAACTCTTCTCCCAGTGTCCTGGTTGTAAACACACCATTTATCAAAAGGATCTTGGGAGCGAACGAATTTGTCCCCATTGTAGCTATACTTTCCGTATTTCAGCTCAGGAACGCTTGGATTTGACGATTGATTCTGACAGCTTTGTGGAGATGTTTACGGGTATTGAAACTCAAGATCCATTAAACTTTCCTGGCTACCAGAAAAAACTTGCTAGTATGCGTGAAAAGACAGGTTTGGATGAAGCAGTACTGACTGGTACAGCTAGCATCAAGGGACAAAAAGTTGCCCTTGGGATCATGGATTCCAACTTTATCATGGCGTCGATGGGAACCGTTGTGGGTGAAAAAATCACGCGCTTGTTTGAATATGCGACAGTTGAAAAGTTGCCAGTCGTACTTTTCACAGCTTCTGGTGGAGCCCGTATGCAAGAAGGAATCATGAGCTTGATGCAGATGGCTAAGATTTCTGCGGCAGTTCAACGTCATTCCAAGGCCGGACTTTTTTACCTAACTATTTTAACCGATCCGACAACCGGTGGGGTGACCGCTTCTTTTGCTATGGAAGGTGATATCATCCTAGCGGAGCCACAGAGTTTGGTTGGTTTTGCTGGGCGTCGTGTTATCGAAAATACAGTTCGAGAGACCTTGCCGGATGACTTCCAAAAGGCAGAATTTTTGCTGGAACATGGATTTGTTGATGCAATTGTCAAACGGAGAGAACTACCAGAAACAATTGCTAAATTAGTGAGATTGCATGGAGGAAGTCGCGGATGAATATTGCAAAAATAGTCAGAGAGGCACGCGAGCAGAGTCGTTTGACCGCACTTGATTTTGCGAATGGAATCTTTGACGAGTTTATCGAATTGCATGGAGATCGCTCTTTCCGCGATGATGGTGCGGTCATCGGTGGAATTGGTTGGTTAGGTGACCAAGCAGTAACTGTCGTCGGTATCCAAAAGGGGAAGAGTCTTCATGACAACCTCAAACGAAATTTTGGGCAACCTCATCCAGAAGGCTATCGTAAGGCATTGCGCCTGATGAAACAGGCAGAGAAATTTGGCCGTCCAGTTGTGACCTTTATCAATACGGCGGGTGCTTACCCAGGTGTTGGAGCTGAGGAACGTGGACAAGGTGAAGCAATCGCCCGAAACCTGATGGAAATGAGTGACCTCAAGGTTCCAATCATCGCGATTATTATCGGTGAAGGTGGATCTGGTGGGGCCCTAGCTCTAGCCGTAGCTAACCGTGTCTGGATGTTAGAAAACTCAATATACGCAGTACTTAGCCCTGAAGGATTTGCCTCTATCCTTTGGAAGGATGGAAGTCGTGCTATGGAAGCAGCGGAGCTGATGAAAATCACTTCACATGAACTTCTAGAAATGGGAATCGTAGACAAGATAATTCCAGAAGAGGATTTCTCAAGTAAAGAACTGCTAGCTTGCGTTAAAAATGAATTGCATGCAGAACTGGATAGGTTGCAAGAACTACCACTCGACCAACTTATTGAAGAACGTTACCAACGCTTTAGAAAATACTAAGAATGACTAAATGAGACTAGAAAGGTCTCATTTTTTATTGAAAATGCTATTCAGGGTGAAAAATTGACAGTTGAGGAGATAGACTATAAAATAGACAAAAAAGAAATATACTATAAATGTGAGCCTACAACAATCTATTTTAAGAAAGTACTTGCAATGACAGGTACAGAAACATTTACGGTTCTTTCATCTGAGGACTTAGAGCAAGTTTCAGGTGGTGGTATGATTTGGTTAGTTGACGATAGACATTGGGATTCGCCATATGCATATAGTTTAGCGACAGAATGGAGTACAATACTGAATCATGCGACTAGACGTGCTTATGATATTGGCTATTGATAAATTAAAGGGGTAAGTATGAAAAAACTAGGGCATTTGGGAGTCTATACATCACTGGTATTTCTATCGGTTTATCTACCAGAGTTAGGGATTATGCATCTAACTAAGTTTTTAGGATGGGGGATAGATGGCTATTCTATCTTTTTAACAGTTGAAGTAATAGCTCTTTTGCTATTATTTATCTACTGGCTCAAAAAGAAAGAGATGCTCTATATTTTTGAAAAAAAGGGTTCAAAGAAGTCAAGATTCTTTTACCTTGTAGTTGCTCTAGTGGCTACTTATTTTGATCGTCAATTGGTGGATGCTTTTCAGTTACAGTTTCATCACCTAATTGATAACAAGTATATCTTTCAAGACCTTCTTTCGATTCTATACTCCAATGGGCAACCAACTTTTCTATCAACTGTTCTCAGTTTTAGTTTAACAGTAGTCTTCGCACCTATATTAGAGGAACTGATTCATAGAGGGTACTTTATGAATACCTTCTTTCCCCAGTCCAAGTACTATCTGGATGTTATCCTATCTGCTCTTATCTTTGGACTTAGTCATTTGATCCTAACTCACCGAGATCCTATCAGTTTGATTATTTATAGTTTAGGCGGTCTCTTCTATGCCCTTGTCTACCGTTGGACAAAGAACTTAAAAATTACCATCCTGTGCCATAGTTTTTTCAACTTTCTCATTTATGCAAAACCCATCTGGATTTTTGTTTATAATTATGTCTATTACCACTTTTTTAGATAGTGGAAGTCAAACACTTTTTCTAATTTGATAGGAAGATAGAGAAATCTTTTTTATCAATTTCTTCTTTTTCAATGGGTAAAGCAACCATTCAGGCTGAAAAATTGACAGTTGAAGAGATGGACAATAAAATAGATAAAAAAGATATATACTGTAGATGTAAGGTTACAAAAAATAATTTTAAGGATGTACTTGCAATGGCAGATACAGAAACATTTACTGTTCTTTCGTCAGAAGACTTAGAGCAAACTTCAGGTGGTCTTGCTGTTTGGGAAGATGGATATGGTAGATGCTTATATTATAGAGAATTTGCTCCCTATATGGGGCAAGGGGCACTTAATTCTTATAGAGATGCTTGGAAGTACGGCTTCCGAGCAGGATAATCTTTCAAAAAAAGTACGATGAGAAACACAAAGAAACTAGGACAATTTGGAATATTTTTGCTTATTATTTTACTATCTACCTATTTACCACAAACAATTGGATTGTATGTGGCAATCATTTTAGGGTTAGGTGCTGATGTCTATTCCCTTATTTTAACAATAGGATTAGTAGGAATTTGCCTTCCATTAATTTGGTGGTTAAAAAAGCAAAAGATGCTCTTTATCTTTGAGAAAAAGATCTGGAACTGGTCATTTGTCTTCTACTTATTTGCAAGTTATGTGGTTTATCAGATTCTCGGTAATTTTTGGGCACGCTATGCTCATTTGATTAATCATAGGAATATTCATGATGAGTATTTTACCGTGGTTCTTTCAAATGGACAACCAACTTTTTTATCGACTATCTTATCTTTTGTCCTGCCTGTAATCATCGGTCCTGTTTTTGAGGAGACTCTTGATAGAGGGTATTTTATGAATACCTTCTTTTCTAAGTCAAAGTACTATTTAGATGTCATCTTATCAGGCCTTATCTTTGGGCTTAGTCATTTGATACTATCTCACAGAGACCCAATTAGTTTATTATATTATAGTCTGATTGGTCTCTTTTTTGCCCTTGTTTATCGTTCTACAGACAATCTGAGATTGACCATTCTCTGCCATAGTTTTTTTAACTTTCTCAATCATGCAAAACCTATCTGGATTTATATCTATTATCATTTTTTTAGATAGTGGGAGGCAAAGAAAAAAGTGTTTGATATTTGTCAAACACTTTTTCTTTTTACTGTTCTTCTGTTACAAACTGGCTGAGCAGTCCGTTGATAAAACGGGCAGATTTTTGATCTGAGAAGTCCTTTGCAAGCTCGATAGCTTCATTAACAGCAACCAGCTGTGGAGTGTCAAATGAAGTGATTTCAAAGACTCCCAAGCGAAGGAGGTTTCTCTCCACGAGTGTCAAACGCTCGATGGTCCAACCTGTTTTTAAATGCTGAGTGATTTGCTTGTCTAGTTCTTCCTTTTTAGCCTGAACACCAGAAACGAGGTCTGTCAAAAAGGCTGGAAGTTGTACATCCGTATCTTCACGATCATGAGTATAGGCGAAACGACAAGCAGTTTCGACATCCGTACCGAATTCAAGGCTCATGAGAGCTTGAAAAGCGCATTTACGGAGTTGGCGTCTAGATTCTAATAGTGGACTAGTCATTGAGGAAGTCCTCGTCAAATAGATCTTTCAATTCTGGTTTTGGTGTTTTATCTGGAACGATACCTGCAACGTGAATATTGATAGCAGCGAGTTCTACATCAGCCATATTGCGGACCGCATCTTTAACAGCTTTCTGGATAGCAACAGCTACCTTAGGAACTTTTACTCCGTACTCAAGGTAGAGATAGATATCTGCTGTGAGTTCTTCGTCCACGTTTTTAAGATAAACACCACGGCCAAGAGAAAGTTTTGAAAGGGTGTCGGATACTGATTTGTTTGAAAAAGAGTGAACACCCTCTACCTTCGCAGTAGCGATAGCAATGATTTTTTCAAGTACACGTGGGGCGATAACGATTTCGCCAAGTTGTTCTTCAATTCCCATAGAATGACCTCTTTCTAGAGATTAGGCACGAGAAACGTAAGTTCCTTCTGCAGTGTTGATAACGAGTTTTTGTCCTGCTTCGATGAAGTCTGGAACGTTTACGACAAGTCCAGTTTCCATCGTTGCTGGTTTACCAGAACCTGTAACAGTAGCACCTTTGATAGATGGTTGAGTTTCTGCAACTGTCAATTCAACAGTAGTAGGAACGGTAACACCAATCACTTCAGTTCCGTAGAATTGGATCTTCACATCAGAGTTTTCAAGGATGTAAAGCAATTCGTTTTCAACATTGACTACAGGGATTTCGTACTGGTCGTAAGTTTCTGTGTTCATGAAGTAGGCTGTGTCATCCATTTTGTACAAGTATTGAGCTGGGACAGTCTCGATGATAGCTTGTTCAAATTTTTCCTCTGGACGGTAGCTTGTGTCAAATGTAGAACCAGTACGGACATCACGCAATTTCATACGCATGATCGTGTTTCCTTTACCTGGTTTGTGGTGGCTAGCTTCCAAAACGCGGATCAATTTTCCGTCTGCAGTTTCAAATGTCATACCAGCTTTCAATTTGCTTGCTTCAATCATGTTTTTACCTCTTTAATAAAATAATTTACTCTTTATTGTACCATAAAAGACAACATTACTCAAATGTCAAAAGGAGCTTAATTAGTTGACTGGTACGATATTTCCATCTTCGTCTTTGGTAACGAGGACGTATTTTCCGTCGACTTCGATGTAAAAATTCTTGCTGGCAGTTTGCCCAGTGTTTTGAGCAGGTGCTTGATTTTGAACTTGTTGGCTTAGTTGACCACCGAGAGTTTGGCCAAGATTCATGCCCATAAACATGTTCATCCCATTGCCATTCCCTTCATTGGCAGCTGCAGCAATGAGCGCTTCGTTGCGAGCACGGCGTTCTTCAATTTCAATCGTGTTGTACTTCATTGCCACGAGCTCACTATCAAGCTTACGAACGATATCAAGACTTTCTTGGTCGTAGCTGAGGTCTTCAAGCAAGATGTTAGTTGCTTCAATTCCGTAGAGACCTGTCCAAACCTTGTTGACCTCTTGTTTAGCGAGTTCGTTAAAGGTGTCTTGGTTGGCATTAAGGCTATAGATATCAACCTTATTTTCGTTGGTGTATTTGGCAATGGCGATTGCGATTTTCGGTGCGATATTTTGACGGAGTGTTCCTTGAGCTACATCTTGGAGAGTGAATGGCTGTCCGTCAGTAATTTGACGGCTAACAGAACTCACGTAGAAGAGGACTGGATCTGCTATTTTTACATCAAACAAGCCGTAGAAACGGATATTGAGTAGTTGTTGGTAACGTTCGCTGAAGTATTCGACCGCATTTTGTGTGCCGAACTTATTACCTGCAATAGGTTGCATGCGGATAAAGATGATTTCCTGTTGGGTGATGACTTGTCCACCGAAAGAGAAACGGTTTTTAAAGTTTTCCCAAGTGCCTTTTATACCACCTTTTTCAAGGAGCCAGGCGTTATCACCAGCTTGCCATTCGTGGCTACCAGATTCAAGGACCTCACCAAGGAAGGTACCATTGTTTACCAAAACAGCAGTATAACCTTGAGGAACGATAACCACACTGCCATCTGACAAGAGGCCTGTGTTTTGATTGCTGTGACGAGAACGTCCATCTGGATCTTTTGTAAGCAATTGCCCCTTGATGGCCAAGGCATCGCCAGAGACATTGTCTGGAAGGACAATGGCTTCCTTGAATTTACTATCATTAAAACTATTTAAGCCTGCTGATAAGGCTGCACGTATAAATCCCATAATTCCTCCTAATTATAAAGCTCGTCTTCATCCACAACATCATAGGTATCCAGTACCCATTGGTTTGGACTGCGAGAGAGATTGGCACCACAGTAGTCGCACTCGCTAACCGCAGAGATTTTCAATGGGGCGCCACAGTTTGGACAGTGGTCGCTCACAACTTGGTCTGGATTGACTGCTTGCGTTTGGCTACCGTGTTGACGGATAAAGTTCAATTGATACACGGTGAAGAGATCTTTTTTAGGATCTCCTTCAAGGACACGGCGAGTCTCATCGTCAATGACATAGTCCCGCAAGGTAGACGATAGGATTACGACTAAGGTATCGTTTCCGTCAGGATTTTCAATGAACTCCTTGATGCGAACATTTTCGATACAAACTTTCTCTAAAACATTGGTTGTCTTAGCTCGGATGTGATCTTCTAATTGCGTGCTGTGCTGTGAATAGAGACTAGTACTTTCTAGCGCACGGACTGAATTCCAATTTTTCTCAGTCCAGGCAACCTGCAATTTAAGGTAGACTTCCTTAACCCAAGAAATGAAGGTATTAGCGTCAAAGTTTGGATCCCCATATTTTACACGACTAATGGCCAAAGTGTTATGTTCAATTCGTCGGTGGATTGGTTGATAGTTGGTATTACTGTGGCTTGTGCTTGAATTATTTGCTTTATTTTTTAAGGATTCAACGATAACCACTAAAACAATGGCACCCACAAATATTACCATAAATCCTAGATAGGGTGAGCTATCAGAACTACTAGAGGATGACCCGTATCCAGAGCGGTAGTAGTGATAAGATGAGCCACCAGAGCGACTTCCTCCTCCACTTGAACGACTACTACTTCTGGAGCTACTGCGACTGCTGCTACCACTTCTGGAATGTCCGACACCCGCATCAACGATTTGAGGCATGACAAGAAAAACAAGTAATAAACAGGTCATTAAAAGAGTGTAAAACTTTTTCATGTGTCTCCTAACTATATGATTGAAAAGGTAGTTTCTCTCTTGCTGAGTAGACTATTGGGTGACTAGTAGCGAATTACTCACTGTCTTTCAACTTAGCCAATTCCTGGGCAAGTAGTTTAAGAGCAACTTGTGGGTTGGCTTGGCCTTTGGTTGCCTTCATAAGGAATCCTGTGAAGGCCTTGTCTGCGTTCCGTTTGCCTGACTTGAAGTCGGCAACAGCAGCTTCGTTATCAGCAAAGACTTGGTGGATAATTGGAATCAAGATAGCTGGATCTGAGATTTGAACCAAGCCTGCTTTTTCCACGTATTCACGCGCGCCACCGTCATTTTTAGCCAGGTGGACAAAGACTTTCTTGGTAGTAGCTGAGGTCTTTAAGAAGGATATTGGTTGCTTCAATCCCGTAGAGACCTGTCCAAACCTTGTTGACCTCTTGTTTAGCGAGTTCGTTAAAGGTGTCTTGATTGTCATTGAGGCTATTGAAAAGGTAGAATTCTGAATTCGAATGATTATTAAACTATTTAATAACCTTTAAAAATCATCTAAGATATACTAGGCGTTATTTACTAGCATTTAGCTTCTTTATGGAATGGCGTTCGATGAGCCATCCCACAATCCATCCTATTGCTAGCAAGTAATTTTCAAAAGCACCGATAGCATTTACAGGAGAGTGATACTCCATATAATTGAGTAAGTGATTTGTTCCTATTCCAATTCCGCCAATAATGAGAGCAAGAAGTGCGATTCGTAGATAGAACCAATCGTATTTAATATTGACAGCGAGAATAATAATCAATACAGCTAAATTCCATATTCCAATTTCTCGTTGCCAACCAGCAGATATTCCGTACCCGGAGTGGCTTCCCATGTACGATGGAAAGAAAATTTGTAGTATAGAAGCACCTAACATAGCGATGATGACTAAGACAAATAGCAATCGTAAAAATTTGTTCATTTATTCTCCTTGTCTCATTCTCGTCTTAAAAGTAGAAAAAAGTGTATAAAGAGTAAATTACTCACTTTCTTTCAACTTCGCCAATTCTTGTGCAAGCAGTTTAAGGGCAACTTGTGGGTTGGCTTGTCCTTTGGTTGCCTTCATAAGGAATCCTGTGAAGGCCTTGTCTGCGTTGCGTTTGCCTGACTTGAAGTCGGCAACGGCAGCTTCGTTATCCGCAAAGACTTGGTGGATGATTGGAATCAGAACATCTGGATCTGAGATTTGCACCAAGCCTGCTTTTTCCACGTATTCACGCGCGCCACCGCCATTTTTAGCTAGGTGGACAAAGACTTTCTTGGCAATCTTAGAAGAAATCGTACCATCTTCGATGATGGCAATCATTTCTACCAAGTTTTCTGGTGTTAATTCGATTTGTTCCAGTGTTTTGCCTTCAGCGTTCAAGAACTGAGCAACTTCACCTTGGAGCCAGTTAGAGACTTGTTTGGCATCGCCACCGAGGGCAACTGCCTTTTCAAAGAAGTCAGAAGTGACCTTGTTTGCCGTCAACTGGCTAGCATCATAGTCTGACAAGCCAAGGTCAGAGACGTAGCGAGCACGGCGTTCTTTTGGAAACTCTGGCAATTCTGTTCGCATTTCCTCAATCCACTCATCTGAGATTTCAAAGAGGGGTAGGTCTGGTTCTGGGAAGTAGCGGTAGTCAGCAGCGCCTTCCTTAACACGCATGAGGATAGTTGCCTTGTTGGCTTCATCGTAACGGCGTGTTTCTTGGCGAATTTGACCACCTGAGCGAAGGATTTCAGCTTGACGTTGGACTTCGTATTCAAGCCCCTTACGGACGTTAGAGAAGGAGTTGAGGTTTTTCAACTCAGTCTTGGTACCGAATTTCTCTTGACCATAAGGACGAAGAGAAATGTTGGCATCCACACGCATAGAACCTTCTTCCATCTTAACGTCAGAAATGCCAGCATACTGGATAACTTCCTTGAGGGCAGTCAGATAAGCATAGGCTTCTTCTGGGGAACGCATGTCCGCTTCAGATACAATCTCAATCAATGGCACCCCTTGGCGGTTGAGGTCAACATAAGAGTAGCCATCTGTACCGTGGGTGTTTTTACCAGCGTCTTCTTCCAAGTGGGCGCGTTCGATACCGATTTTCTTGGTCGTACCGTCTTCTAGCTCCACTTCAATCCAGCCGTTGTAGCCGATTGGCTCATCAAACTGAGAAATTTGGTAGGCTTTTGGATTATCAGGATAGAAGTAGTTCTTGCGGTCAAAGTGCATCTTTTGGTGGATGTCCATGTTGAGGGCAAGAGCTGCCTTGATACCGGCATCGACAACACCTTTATTGAGAACTGGCAGAACACCTGGGAAAGACCAGTCAATCACGTTGGTGTTGGCATTTTGGTCATTTCCAAAGTGGGCAGAAGTAGGTGAGAAGATTTTTGAATTGGTGTTGAGCTCTACGTGGACTTCAAGTCCAATGACGGTTTCAAAGTTCATTAGTTGTCACCTCCAAAAATCACGGGTTGTTGTTTGTGGTAGTCTGTTGTCGCTTCAAAAGCAGCAGCAACTTGGTAAATGGTTTCCTCAGAGTATTTAGGACTGATCAATTGGAGACCGACTGGTAGACCTTGAGCAAATCCAGCAGGGATAGAAATTCCTGGAAGACCAGCTAAGTTGACTGGGATTGTCAAGAGGTCAGCCAAGTACATGGCAACGGGGTCATGGTTGAGGGAGTCCAAATCATAGGCAACGCTTGGAGCAGTTGGTCCCAAAATCAAGTCGTAATCCGCAAAGACGTTTTCGAAATCTTGAATGATAAGGGTACGGACTTGACCAGCTTTCTTGTAATAGGCATCGTAGTAACCTGATGAAAGACTGAATGTTCCAAGCATGATACGGCGTTTCACTTCTTCACCGAAACCTTGGCTACGGCTGTTTACATAGATTTCATCAAGGTTGCTTGCATCTTCTGCGCGGTAGCCGTAACGAATACCGTCAAAGCGTTGCAAGTTTGATGAGGCTTCTGATGAAGCGATAATATAGTAAACGGCAACACCGTATTTAGAATGAGGAAGGCTGACTTCTTCGACAATAGCACCAAGTTTTTCAAAGTGTTTGGCTGCATTCAGGATGGTTTCTTTAACCTCTGGGTCAATCCCTTCACCAAGGTATTCCTTAGGCAAAGCAATTTTCATGCCCTTGATGTCATGCCCGATTTTTGAAGTAAAGTCAGCAATGCGGACAGGAGCAGAAGTAGAGTCTTTAGCATCTTCTCTGGCAATAGCGTTGAGCAAGAGGGCATTTTCCTTAACAGTCGGAGCAAAAGGTCCAATCTGGTCTAATGAGCTACCGAAGGCAATGAGACCGAAACGAGAAACTGTTCCGTAGGTTGGCTTGAGACCAACGATCCCGTTGAAGGCAGCTGGTTGGCGGATAGACCCACCAGTATCAGAACCAAGTGACAAGCGGACTTGTCCTGAGGCTACGGCTGCGGCAGAACCACTTGATGATCCACCAGGAACCTTGCTGTGGTCCCAAGCATTTTTAGTGGCACCGTAGTAAGAAGTTTCACCTGAACCACCCATGGCAAATTCGTCCATGTTAGTTTTCCCGACAACAATCATACCTTTAGCTTTGGCATTAGCAACGGCTGTTGCATCAAAGATAGGCTCATAGTTGTAGAGCATTTTTGAGGCAGCGGTTGTGAGGATACCGTCTGTAGAGATATTATCCTTAACAGCCAATGGAATTCCTGAAAGGACATTATCCACGTCAATTCCAGCTTCATCAATGGCTTTGGCTTGAGCAAGAGCCTGCTCCTCAGCGATGGTGACAAAAGCGTTGATAGCTGTTTCTCGAGATTTAATATCTTCAAGTGTTGCTTGTGTCAATTCAGTTGCTGAAATTTCCTTAGAGACAAGGAGGTTGTGCAAGTCTTCAATCGTTTTGTTATTAAAAGTCATTAGGCATCTCCTCCATCATCTAGGATAGCTGGTACCTTGATATAGTAGTTTTCTTTTTCAGGTACGTTTTTAAACAAGCGGTCACGGTCTGTTCCTTCTTCGGCCACATCAGGGCGGAGTACGGTCTTGCGGTCAGCCATGGTTGTAGTAGGTGCGACACCAGTTGTGTCGACTTCGCCCAGCAATTCAACCATGTCTACAATTTTAGACAAGGTTGTCGCAAAGGCAGCAGTTTCTTCTTCAGAGAATTTTAATTTTGAAAGATTGGCAACGTGTGTTACCTCTTCTTGCGTAATTTTCATCTTGCATCCTTTCGTGAAATGATGATTTTTAGTCTGTTCTATTTTACCATATTTTCCTATAAATAAGGGAGCCAAACTGAAAAGAAATAGAAATTGAAAAATCGCTTTTAATTCGCTATAATGGTTAAACTAGAGAATAGAAAAAATAAGAGTTAGGATAGAAATATGTTCCATCAATTTATCACCAAATCTCAGACGGTTCCTCCTCCCATTTCGCTCTTTTGGTATGGGATTATGATACTTACTTTAGTGCTTTGTATTTATGGAGCACTTGCTTATCACAAAAATCCGAAATTTGTCCGCTTGTTTAAGGGGATTCAGATTCTCCAGTTACTTGCCCTATATAGTTGGTATGTTGGTTTTGGGATTCCATTTTCTAACAGCCTTCCATTTTACCATTGCCGTTTGGCTATGTTTGCGGTGGTTTACTTGCCCGATAAATGGCGGAGCAAGCAATATTTTGCCCTCTTAGGAGCAAGTGGAGCGGTCTTTGCTTTGGTTTACCCTGTTTTTGACCCCTATGATTTTCCCCATATCACCAGTTTTTCATTTTTGATTGGGCACTATGCCCTTCTAGTGAATTCCTTGGTTTACTTGATGAATCACTATGACAAGACCTTGCTTAAGAAGTATATGATTGTAGCCTATACCTTTATCCTCAACCTCTTTCTAGTTGGGGTAAATCAGGTGACGGGTGGAAATTATGGTTTGTTAAACAAGACACCTTTTATTCCAGATGCGCCCTTGTGGTTAAAATATCTCCTTGTGTCCGTCATCCTCTCACTGGCTCTGGTTCTTTTTGATATCTTGTTTAAGAAACGGTGGAAAAAGAGAACTCAGGCGCAATCTGTGCTATAGCTTGCCTTTTCGTCAGACGAGCAATTGAAAAACTCCCCAAAATCCGCTATAATGGAGAGTTGAAAGGAATGGTAAAATCCAATGTAAACATCATTCTTAGCTACTGAAACAACTAAAAATAGAAAATCAAAGAAAGAGAACTTATGACTATTCAAGAAGAAATTAAGAAACGTCGTACTTTTGCTATCATCTCCCACCCGGACGCCGGGAAAACAACCATCACTGAGCAGTTGCTCTACTTTGGGGGTGAGATTCGTGAGGCTGGTACTGTAAAAGGGAAGAAAACAGGGACTTTTGCCAAATCTGACTGGATGGATATTGAGAAACAACGTGGGATTTCGGTCACGTCATCTGTTATGCAGTTTGACTATGATGGCAAGCGCGTGAATATCCTCGACACACCAGGGCATGAGGACTTCTCAGAAGATACCTATCGTACCTTGATGGCGGTGGATGCTGCGGTCATGGTCGTGGACTCTGCCAAGGGTATCGAGGCCCAAACCAAAAAATTGTTTGAGGTTGTCAAACACCGTGGCATTCCAGTCTTTACCTTTATGAACAAGCTGGACCGTGACGGTCGTGAGCCACTGGACCTCTTGCAAGAACTAGAAGAAGTCCTTGGCATTGCGAGTTATCCAATGAACTGGCCAATCGGGATGGGGAAAGCCTTCGAAGGCTTGTATGACCTCTATAACCAACGCTTGGAACTCTATAAAGGAGATGAGCGTTTTGCCAGTCTGGAAGAAGGGGATAAGCTCTTTGGAAGCAATCCTTTCTACGCTCAGGTTAAGGACGATATCGAACTGTTGCAAGAAGCAGGAAATGAATTTTCAGAAGAAGCTATTCTTGCAGGAGAACTGACTCCGGTCTTCTTCGGTTCAGCTCTGACTAACTTTGGGGTTCAGACCTTCCTTGAGACCTTCCTTAAGTTTGCTCCAGAACCGCATGGACACAAGAAAACAGACGGGGAAATTGTGGATCCTTATGACAAGGATTTCTCAGGATTCGTTTTTAAAATCCAAGCCAACATGGACCCTCGTCACCGTGACCGTATCGCCTTTGTCCGTATCGTATCGGGGGAATTTGAGCGCGGTATGAGTGTCAATCTGCCTCGTACTGGGAAGACTGCCAAACTTTCTAATGTTACCCAGTTTATGGCGGAAAGTCGTGAGAATGTGACCAATGCTGTTGCAGGAGACATCATCGGGGTTTATGATACTGGTACTTATCAGGTTGGAGACACCTTGACGGTTGGAAAAAACAAGTTTGAGTTTGAACCACTGCCAACCTTTACACCTGAGATTTTCATGAAAGTTTCTGCTAAGAACGTTATGAAACAAAAATCCTTCCACAAGGGTATCGAACAATTGGTGCAAGAGGGAGCCATTCAGCTTTACAAGAATTACCAAACTGGTGAGTACATGCTAGGAGCTGTCGGACAACTCCAGTTTGAAGTCTTTAAGCACCGCATGGAAGGCGAATACAATGCGGAAGTAGTCATGAGCCCGATGGGTAAAAAGACCGTTCGTTGGATCAAGCCTGAGGACTTGGACGAGCGCATGTCCTCAAGCCGCAATATCTTGGCCAAGGACCGTTTCGACCAGCCAGTCTTCCTTTTTGAAAATGACTTTGCCCTCCGCTGGTTTGCGGATAAGTATCCAGATGTTGAACTAGAAGAGAAAATGTAAAAAATAATTACATTACGCAGTAAAATAATTCTTCATGTTTTGACTGTTAGCCTCATGGTAAATTGATATTTTGGTTTATATTATAAGGTTAGAACGTTTGAAGAAAAAGTTTCAGAGTATGAAAGTGAGAAAATAAGTGAGTGACTTAAATAATTTTAGGATAAGTTCATTTTCAATTAATGGTTTGTTCGGAACATTTAATCATAGTGTTTTTTTAAAAGATGATGGAATTACTATTATTATTGGGAAAAATGGAATTGGAAAAACATACTTTTTGAATGCCATTGATAATTTTTTTAGCCTTAAGTGGGAGTTTTTTATAGATTTAGAATTTGATTCAATTGAGTTTGTATTAAATGACGGCTCTCGATGGACTGTTAACAAAGTAGAACGAGACGATAAATTATTATTTGAAATCAACGAAAGCGGAAAAAAAGAAGAATCCTTTGAATTTGATTTAACTATCTTGGAGAATATTTCAAAACGTTCTTATTATTCTCCATCAGATATCAATCAAAAGGCTATTGAAATATCTAAAATTGTGCCTACAATAAATAAGATAAGTTATAATAGATTTTTAGATGGGGAAACTGGTCTCCAGTATTCAAGAACTGAACTAATTGAAGAATTTGGGAATCAGCTTGTTCAGAGAAGAGTTTATTCTCCTATTGAGAAAGAGAAAATAACAGGTAAAATAGCTAAAATAATTGATGCTAATAAAACAGAATTTGTTGAAACACAACGTATTTATAATATTGAAGATGGGGAACTAGCTACTCGAGAAAATATAACATACTATGCTAAAGAATTGGTTCGGATGATAAACGAAACAGAAAAAGAATACAATGAAGTATCAGTGAAGTTGGATTCGAATTTTGTTTTTGATTTAGTTAATTATTCCCAAAATAATCCAGTTGATGAACATAGTATACTTAATCGCTATAACGAATTGATTAAAAAAACTCAAATTTTATCAAGGATGGGATTATTATCTTCTGAGGAGAATCGAAAAGCGATAACTATTGAGCAGGCAAAAGAGTCAGCAAATGCTATTGATTTATACATTAGAAATACAGAAGAGAAATTAAAAAAATATGACAAATTGAAGAATAATGTTAGTTTATTCAAAAAGATCATTAATGAAAGATTTGAACATAAAGAATTGTACATTGATAGAGATAAAGGATTTTTAGTCAAATCAACATCGGTAGAGAAAAGAAATATTCCATTACATAAACTGTCTTCGGGAGAAAAAAATGAGTTCAATTTATTTTTTAAACTAATATTTTTGACAGACAAAGACTCAATTATTTTAATTGATGAACCGGAAATTTCATTGCATGTTGAGTGGCAAAATGCCTTTATACAGGATTTGCAGGGGATTATAGAAAAAAATAACTTTAGAGTGATTATAGCAACACATTCACCAGATATTATTGATGACAACTGGGCACTTACTAATGATTTAAGTGGTGTTTTGGAGAGTTCGAATGAATAGTATGATTAATGGAATGAATTCAATAAGGTATCAAAATCGTTATAGAATGTCTGAAAAAAATAATCGATTTCAGGTTTATGTTGAAAGCGAGACAGATGTTATGGCGTATAAAACATTTTTTTCTAGAAAACATGAAAATATGAAATTTTTTCCAGTAAATGGGTGGGAAGAAGTGGTCAAAATGGTAACTAATTCTGATCTTGACGTAGTTGAACAACGGATGACTATTGGAATAATAGATGCGGATTTAACTCATATTACTGGAGAGAACAGAACAAACTGTAATAGGGTCTTTTTGACAGATTATCATGATGTGGAAACTCTTTTTCTATCTTTGTTTAATATACAATCTTTTATCGATTCTGGTGAAATAAGAGAAGCGGAAAATCCTCTTGATAAAGCAAAAGAAATAAGTTTTGAAATTGGTTTATATCGTTATGTAAATAATAAAGACGGAGATGATAAATTTAAACTGAGGTTCAGTGGTCAAAATGGAAAAAAGAAATTACCATACTTCAAAAAGTCGTTTTATAAAAAAATAGATTCGATAAAAAAAGAGATTATTGATCTTCAGTATGATTTAAGTCCGGATTTTGTATCTAATAGAAAAAACTATGTTAAACTTTTAGAAGAAGAGATTTGCAGTATAAACAGAGAGGAATTAGAAGATTATCAAATTATTAATGGACATGATTTTTTACCAATTTTTATGAAACTATTTAATGATTCTGCAAAAGCGTATAATTTTGGAGAGGGTAAAGAAAGAGAGTTTTGGAATTTTATACTTCTAGTGGTTGATTCATATGACTTTCAACAGACTATCTTATATAAAGATATTTCAAACTATATCACAGAGAGTGTAGATTAAGTATCTCTATTGTACTGACCCTAAAAAGTTAGACAATTAAAAAAGAGGCAGGACAGAAACTACTTCTAGATATCAAAAAACGAGCATTTCCGTAAATGGAGATGCTCGTTTTCCCATGTCATTATTTTTTCAGCTTAACTGTACTCAAGAATGAAATTGCTGTGTGGTTTTATTTTTAAGATAGTTTTTCGTTAGCCAATTTCTTGTAGGCTGGTGTTAACAAAATTCCCTAAACTCCGCCCCAATGTGGGACGGAGTTTAGGAGGGCTTTTAGGTCGCTAATTGGTAAACAGCTTCAGCATAGATATCCATTTTTTATTCTATAAAATTTTATAGATGGTAGAAAAAATGAATTTTTCTGAGATAAAGAGCTGGTTGAAACAAAAAAATCCCTTAGACTAGGAAGATTGCTCTAGTCTAAGGGAATGGAACAGTTGGTACAAGAAGGAGCCATCCAGCTTTATAAGGATTACCAAACTGGTGAGTACATGCTAGGGGCTGTCGGACAACTCCAGTTTGAAGTCTTTAAGCACCGCATGTAAAGCGAATACAATGCGGAAGTAGTCATGAGCCCGATGGGTAAAAAGACCGTTCGTTGGATCAAGCCTGAGGACTTGGATGAACGGATGTCCTCAAGCCGCAATATCTTGGCCAAAGACCGTTTTGACCAACCAGTCTTCCTCTTTGAAAATGACTTTGCCCTTCGCTGGTTTGCGGATAAGTATCCAGATGTTGAGTTGGAAGAGAAGATGTAAATCGCCAAAGTTACTTGATTGTGTAACAATCTAAGTAACTAACGCCAAGTTTCTATGGAACTTGGCTAGGCGCTCCACTAGTAAAGTTTTACGAATATTATCGATTCGTAAAACTTTACGTCGTAACAGTCCGATGGTAAGGTTATTCTAACTGACTTGCTAACTACGTTTGGCAAATAGAATCGATTTGCCAAACTCCGTGTCGTAGTGTAAAGTGACAGAAATCGCTATAGCGGATTGCATAAATCCTCTAGTATTACAATCAACCAAATTGAATACATAATAGATAGAGTACACAATATAGTTTGAATCATAAGATAAGATAATTTAATTATAGATTTTAATAGAAAAAGCAACGGAATAATCTCTCCGTTGCTTTTTGTTAGATTTTATATTTTCGGTAAAAATCGACCTTAACCTGGATAAAGGTTTCGGCTTCGCGTAGTAGCTGCAGGAGGGTGGCGCGGGTCTCAAACTCCTCACGTGTTTTAGGGAGACTCCGATTGCGGAAGACTTGCAGATAACGTTTGATGTCATCAAGTAGGTCATGAGCAGGATTGGTCTGACTTAGCTGGGCAGCAATCTTCGAAAAGAGCTGGGCCAAAATCAAACTCTCACTTGCGGCCAGATGACAGGTATTGATCTGCTGGGCCATATTTCGCAGGATGCGACTTTGTCTCTGTCTCATCTCAAAGTAGTGGATGTGGTAGTCCGTTTGGTGAAAGAGGTGGTCCGAGTGATCCAAATAAACCAGCTTGAGGGCTTCTTCAAGAAGCTCATCCAATTCGTCAACGAGTTGGGCTTGATTGCGCCCGTCTCCTCTTGACAGATAGTATTTAAAGCGAAGCAGGATGTCTTTTAACTTTTCTTCGACCTGAAGGTGGTAGCTTTGAATGGCTTTCTCACGAGAGGGCATATAAAGGTTGACCAATAGAGCAAAGCTTGTCCCGATGAGAAAGAGGAGTACTTCATTAAGCAAGAGCTCTGGGGAAGTAGACTCCTGTACCAAGAGATGACCGACCAAGACACTGCTAGGGGTGATGCCGATTTCCCAACCCATTTTATAGGCTAGAGGCACATAGAGAGCCAGATAGAGGCCTAGGCTCCATATGTGAAAGCCCGTAAGCTGAAAGGCTAGAACGCCGATAGCGAGCGCTAGGAGCATGGAGAAGAGGCGGTTACGTGCTAATTTCAGTGTGCTTCGGCGCGTGTCAGAAAGGCTTAAGAGGGCGATAATACCAGCTGAAACAGCTGAAGATAAATCCAAAAAATAAGCGAGAAAACAAGCGAGACAGGTCGCCAAGATCAGTTTTGTCGTACGTTGGGTGATAGACATGAGAATTTCCTAAACTAATAGAATCGAGTGTTTAACGAGGAATCAGGTACTAGGGCCGAGGTTTTCGGTTTGTAGCATACTCGGCAACCGCTGTAAAGAGAACATCTGTAGAAGAGTTTAGAGCTGTTTCGCAAGAGTCTTGTACGACACCAATCACAAAACCGACTCCGACAACTTGCATAGCCAAGTCGTTGGAAATCCCAAAGAGGCTACAAGCGACAGGAATGAGGAGAAGCGATCCCCCAGCAATTCCAGATGCCCCGCAGGCAGAAATGGCAGCTACTACACTGAGCACAAATGCTGTCCCAAAGTCTACCGAGATTCCGAGTGTATTGACAGCAGCCAGGGTCAGGACATTTATGGTAACGGCAGCGCCAGCCATATTGATGGTCGACCCAAGCGGGATGGAAACAGAGTAGGTGTCAGGATTCAGTCCCAGGTCTTGGCAAAGTTTCATATTGACCGGGATATTGGCAGCAGAGCTACGAGTGAAAAAGGCTGTAATACCACTGACACGTAGACATTTCAAAACAAGGGGATAGGGATTTTTCCTCATAAAAAGAAAGGCGATGAGTGGGTTGACGATGAGAGCAACAAAAGCCATGGTGGCGATCAAAAGTCCTAGGAGGACACCGTAGTTAGCCAGACTGGCAATGCCCTTGTCAGAGATGGTCTTAAACACCAAGCCTAAAATCCCAAAGGGAGCTAGATTGATAATCCATTCCACAATTTTAGAGGTGACATCTGCCATGGTTCTCAGTAATTCTTTACTGTGTTTACTCGCCTCTCTCATAGCTAAGCCAAAGATGACTGCCCAGGAGAGAATCCCGATATAGTTGGCTTCAACAATAGCATTCAAGGGATTGTCCACCAGTTTAAGCAAGAGGTTGCTGAGGACTTGACCGATACCGTCAGGAGCAGCAACTTCTGTATTTGCACTGGTCAGGGTGATTTGCACAGGCAGTAAGAAACTAGCTAGAACGGCTACCAATGCAGCAGCAAAGGTTCCGAGCAAGTATAGGAAAATAACTGTCTTCATATTGGTGTTTTGTCCCTTTTGGTGTTGAGAAAGGGCATTGGCAACAAGGGCAAAAACTAAAATAGGAGCGATGGCTTTCAGTCCGCCTACAAAGAGGTCTCCAAGCAGACCAATTCCTGTAAAGTTTGGAAAGAGCATCCCCAATGTCGCTCCCAAAATCATTCCAATAAGGATTCGTTTGATGAGGCTTGCCTTGGTCCAGGCTCTAATGATTCGTTTCATAGCAGTCTCCTTCAAAATGTATTGTTTATAATTATAGTATAAATATGCTATAGAGGCAAGTGATATTTTGAAAATAGGGCCGATAATTGAATAATTATGAAAGAAAAGAGAAGGGCGATTTTATGGTATAATAGGGAAAAGGAGTTTTATATGCAAGATTTTTTTCAACGCTATTTTGATAAACTTGATTTAACAACCATGTTAGAGAATCTCTTGACCAAGGTGATTTCTCTTTTGATTTTGTTTTTACTATTTTATATAGCTAAAAAGATGCTTCACGCAACTGTACGAAAGATTGTCAAGCCCTCACTTAAATTTTCAAATCGGGATGCAGGCAGACAAAAGACCATTTCTCGTTTGCTGGAGAATGTCTTTAACTACATTCTTTATTTCTTTTTAATCTACTGCATCCTGTCTATTTTGGGCTTGCCGGTTTCCAGCCTCCTTGCTGGGGCAGGGATTGCTGGGGTAGCCATTGGTATGGGGGCGCAAGGCTTTCTATCCGATGTCATTAATGGCTTCTTCATCCTTTTTGAACGCCAGCTTGATGTGGGTGATGAAGTGGTCCTCACAAATGGACCGATTACCGTCTCTGGGAAGGTCGTTAGCGTAGGAATCCGTACAACACAACTGCGAGGTGATGATCAAGCTCTTCACTTTGTTCCTAACCGCAATATTACCGTTGTTAGTAATTTATCCCGTACTGAATAGTCCGACTATTTTAGCAGATTTGTGGTACAATAGAAGGAGTTTGGTAAAGGAGAGAGTATGCTATTTGTAGAGAAAAAACTAGGTCACGATCGTACTTGGATAGACCTTGATGTGGACAAGATTAAAAATATGGAAGATCTTTCTGACATCTATGGATTGGACAAGGAAACCATCGAGTATGCTCTGGATAGAAATGAACGAGCCCACATGGATTATAACCGTGAAACGGAGACGGTAACCTTTATTTATAATGTTCTTGACTTAGAAAAAGACAAAGAATATTATGAAGCGATTCCGATGACCTTTATCGTTGAAAAACAACGGCTAATCACAATTAGCAATCACAAGAATACTTATGTGATTAAACGCATGGCAACCTACCTTGAAAGCCATGAAATTATTTCAATCTACAAATTTCTTTTTGCCAGTTTAGAGATTATTAGCAATGCTTACTATCCAGTGATTGAAGAGATGGATAAAAGTAAGGATGAAATCAGTGCACTTCTTCGTCAAAAAACAACTAAAAAGAATCTTTTTGCCCTCTCTGACTTGGAAACTGGTATGGTTTACCTGACAGCAGCTGCCAAACAAAATCGTCTCCTCTTGGAACACATTCAAGGGCATGCTCTTTATCGCAATCTTAATGAGGTAGAAAGAGAGCAGTTTGACGATGCTATGATTGAAGCCCATCAGTTGGTTTCAATGACAGATTTGATATCTCAAGTTTTGCAACAACTTTCAGCCTCTTACAACAACATCCTAAATAATAATCTAAATGATAATTTGACAACTTTGACAATTATCTCAGTCTTGCTAGCTATCCTTGCGGTTATTACAGGATTCTTCGGAATGAATGTTCCCTTACCGTTTACAGATGAACCAAATGCTTGGATTTATATTTTGATAGCTAGTCTCATTTTATGGGCAGTCTTAGCTCAATGTTTAAAGAAAATTGCTAGAAATTAAAAAAAGGAGCCAGAATGGCGATTGAAAACTATATGCCAGATTTTGCTGTGGAAGCAGTCTATGATCTGACAGTCCCAAGCCTGCAGGCGCAGGGAATCAAGGCTGTTTTGGTCGACTTGGACAATACCCTCATTGCTTGGAACAACCCTGATGGGACACCAGAGATGAAGCAATGGCTACATGATCTCCGTGACGCAGGTATCCGCATCATCGTAGTCTCAAATAACACCAAAAAACGGGTTCAACGTGCAGTTGAGAAATTTGGGATTGATTACGTTTATTGGGCCTTGAAGCCTTTCACATTTGGGATTGACCGTGCTATGAAGGAATTTCACTACGAGAAAAATGAAGTGGTCATGGTCGGCGACCAACTCATGACGGATATTCGCGCAGCCCATCGTGCGGGTATTCGCTCAATCTTGGTCAAGCCCTTGGTCCAACATGACTCGATTAAAACGCAGATTAACCGAGCTCGCGAGCGCCGTGTCATGCGAAAAATCACTGAAAAGTACGGACCGATTACATATAAAAAAGGAATTTAACTATGGAAGAAATTCTCTGTATTGGTTGTGGAGCAACCATTCAGACGACAGACAAGGCTGGTCTTGGATTTACTCCTCAGTCGGCACTTGAAAAAGGTTTGGAGACTGGTGAAGTTTATTGCCAACGCTGTTTCCGTCTCCGCCATTACAATGAAATTACTGATGTCCAGTTGACGGACGACGATTTCCTCAAGCTCTTGCACGAGGTGGGAGACAGTGATGCCTTGGTGGTCAATGTCATTGATATCTTTGACTTTAACGGCTCTGTCATCCCAGGCCTGCCACGCTTTGTATCAGGCAATGATGTCCTCTTAGTTGGAAATAAAAAAGATATCCTGCCCAAGTCAGTTAAACCGGGCAAGATTAGCCAGTGGCTCATGGAACGTGCCCACGAAGAAGGACTTCGTCCAGTGGATGTCGTCCTGACTTCGGCTCAGAATAAGCATGCCATTAAGGAAGTCATTGACAAGATTGAACACTACCGTAAGGGCCGTGATGTCTACGTGGTCGGTGTGACCAACGTTGGAAAGTCAACTCTTATCAATGCCATTATCCAAGAAATCACGGGTGACCAAAATGTCATCACGACTTCGCGCTTCCCAGGGACAACCTTGGACAAGATTGAGATTCCGCTTGACGACGGATCTTATATCTACGATACGCCGGGAATTATCCACCGTCACCAGATGGCCCACTACTTGACGGCTAAAAACCTCAAGTATGTCAGCCCTAAAAAGGAAATCAAGCCCAAAACCTATCAGCTTAACCCTGAGCAAACCTTGTTTTTAGGTGGTCTCGGACGCTTTGACTTCATATCAGGAGAAAAGCAAGGATTTACTGCTTTCTTTGACAACGAACTCAAACTCCACCGTACCAAGCTAGAAGGCGCTAGTGCCTTCTATGACAAGCACCTCGGAACCCTTCTGACACCACCAAATAGCAAGGAAAAAGAAGATTTCCCAAAACTAGTCCAGCATGTCTTTACCATTAAGGACAAGACAGACCTGGTCATCTCAGGACTAGGCTGGATCCGCGTAACAGGCACTGCCAAAGTCGCCGTCTGGGCACCAGAAGGCGTCGCCGTCGTCACACGAAAAGCAATTATTTAAACACAGAAAGGAAAGGGTTATCTGAATTCGGGCGAGTCCCGCGAGCCTATAACGAATACTTTTCGCCGTGGTGTCAGTTGGTACAAGTGATTGTACCAACTGCGGAAAATTTGAGACTTTAGGCTCAAATTTTAGTCATGAAAGTCCGAAGGACTTTGCTGACGTCCGTCACCACTTCAGAAAAGTATAAAAAGAAACTCTTTTAAAGAAATTATGTCATTAACATCAAAACAACGTGCCTTCCTCAACAGCCAGGCACACACCCTAAAACCCATCATCCAAATTGGAAAAAATGGACTCAACGACCAAATCAAAACCAGCGTCCGTCAGGCTCTTGACGCTCGTGAATTGATCAAGGTTACGCTCTTGCAAAACACAGATGAAAATATCCACGAAGTAGCTGAAATCTTGGAAGAAGAAATTGGTGTGGATACAGTCCAAAAAATCGGACGCATCTTGATTTTGTATAAACAATCCAGCAAGAAAGAAAATCGCAAGATTTCTAAAAAAGTCAAAGAAATCTAAAACCTACTCCAAACAACTGTTTTTACAGAGAATCAAAGGAAGACGAGCCTATGGCAATCGAATTATTGCCTCCCTTTACCGAGGTAGAGTTGGAGCCAGAAATCAAGGAGAAAAAACGCAAACAAGTCGGGATTTTAGGGGGGAATTTTAACCCTGTTCACAATGCCCATCTTGTTGTGGCGGACCAAGTACGACAACAGTTGGGACTGGACCAGGTCCTGCTCATGCCCGAATACCAACCACCTCATGTAGATAAAAAGGAAACCATTCCCGAGCACCATCGGCTCAAGATGCTTGAGTTGGCGATTAAGGGGATTGAAGGTCTGGCCATTGAAACCATTGAGTTAGAGCGTAAGGGCATTTCCTACACCTACGACACCATGAAGATTTTGACAGAGCAACATCCAGATACGGATTATTACTTCATTATCGGGGCTGATATGGTGGACTATCTGCCTAAATGGTACCGAATTGATGAGCTGGTCGACATGGTTCAGTTTGTGGGGGTTCAGCGCCCACGCTACAAGGCAGGGACTTCCTATCCAGTCATCTGGGTGGATGTACCGCTCATGGACATCTCATCCAGCATGGTGCGTGACTTCATTGCCCAAGGTCGGAAACCCAACTTTCTCCTACCTCAGCCAGTGCTAGACTACATCGAGAAGGAGGGGCTTTACTGATGGCATACCAAGACTATATCAACTGTTCCCGAGAGGCTTTGTTGGAAAGAATGGCAGAGCTTCTGCCTGAAAAACGTTTAACCCATTGTTTGGGAGTGGAGCGTGCAGCTATAGAGTTAGCGGAGAGATTTGGAGTCGATGTTGAGAAAGCTGGTCTAGCAGGCCTTCTTCATGATTATGCTAAAAAGTTGTCAGATCAGGAATTTCTGGATTTGATTGACCGTTACCAATTAGACCCTGACCTCAAAAACTGGGGTAATAATGTCTGGCATGGCATGGTTGGCATCTACAAGATTCAGGAGGACTTGGATTTGCATGATCCAGAAATCCTGCGAGCCATTGAAATTCATACAGTCGGTGCTGGTCAGATGAGCGACCTAGATAAAGTTGTCTACGTCGCAGATTATATCGAGCACAATCGTGCCTTCCCAGGCGTGGATGTGGCGCGTGAAATTGCGGAGCTATCTCTCAATAAGGCAGTGGCCTATGAAACAGCTCGTACCGTTGAGCATCTAGCCCATCAGGGATTTCCCATCTATCCCCAAACCCTTGAAACCTATAACACCTTTGTGCACTATTTGAAAGAGGACTAATGAAGACGGCTTTTATAATCATTGATGTTCAGAATATTTTAGTGGAAACCGGTTTTCAGATAAATAGTCTATTGGAAAAAATTTCTTATTTACAAAACCAGGCTAGAAGCAAGAATATCGAAATTATTTATGTTCAACATATTGAGGACTCTGAAGCTCAAACATCAGAAGATTGGCAGTTATCTGAGCTTTTTAAATCGAAAACCTAATGAAAAGATATTTCAGAAGAAGTATAACAGTATTTTCAAAGAAACTGGTTTAAAAGAATACTTGGATAAACAGGGAATTGAAAAATTAGTTTTATGTGGTATGCAGACAGAATATTGTGTGGATACCTCTGTCAAGGTTGCCTTTGAATATGGCTATCAGCTTATTATTCCAGAAGGAACCTGTACAACGTTTGATGGGAATGACATTCCAGCAGAAACGATAAATGAATTTTATGAGGACATTTGGGAGGGGCGCTTTGCAGATGTTCTAGATTACAAACATATTTTCTAGAAAGAGGACTAAATGAACGAAAAAGAATTACTAGAGCTAGTCGTGAAAGCGGCTGATGAGAAACGTGCGGAGAATATCCTTGCACTTGACGTACAAGATTTGACCAGCGTGACAGACTACTTTGTTATCACTAGCTCGATGAATAGCCGTCAGTTGGATGCTATCGCTGACAATATTCGTGAAAAAGTAGCAGAAGCTGGCTTTAAAGGCAGCCATGTCGAAGGTGATGCAGCGGGAGGCTGGGTCTTACTAGACCTCGGTGGTGTCGTTGTGCATATCTTCTCAGAAGAAATGCGTGCCCATTATAACCTAGAAAAGCTATGGCATGAGGCGAGCTCAATAGACATTTCAGAAGCCTTAGCATAGGATATGAACTCAGTTGCAGTCAACTGGGTTTTCTTTGCTTGTTTTAGAAAATTGATAGAAAGGTGAGGGCGTCGTGTTTTGTTCATCTCGAAACTGAACACGAGCTAAAAGCTGTGAGAAAAAGATAAGCTTCCTTTGTATCTGACGATACAGCAGAAAGTTTCCTATTTTCTCCTTACTTTTAACGCTCTTTGTATCTTAGAAAGGATTTGAACCCGTCCTGTAATCGTCGGAAAATAGATAGCCTTCCTTGGAGCTCGGCTCCATCGTCAAGCTCCTAATTTTCATTCCGATTACGGGCGGACTTGGTATCATGAATATGGCTACTTATGAAACCTTTGCGGCGGTCTATGATGCGGTCATGGATGACAGTTTATACGATAAATGGACGGATTTTTCTCTGCGTCATTTGCCTAAGACCAAGGAGAGAAAGAAACTCTTAGAATTGGCTTGTGGGACAGGTATCCAGTCTGTCCGCTTTTCTCAAGCTGGCTTTGATGTGACTGGACTTGACTTGAGCGCGGATATGCTGAAGATTGCTGAAAAGAGAGCAACATCAGCCAAGCAAAAGATTGATTTTATTGAAGGCAATATGCTGAATTTATCCAAGGCAGGTCAATACGACTTTGTCACGTGTTACTCGGACTCTATCTGCTACATGCAGGATGAGGTGGAAGTAGGCGACGTCTTTAAAGAAGTCTACAACGCCCTCAATGAAGACGGCGTTTTTATCTTTGATGTGCATTCGACCTATCAGACAGACGAAGTATTCCCTGGCTATTCCTATCATGAAAATGCGGAAGATTTTGCCATGCTTTGGGACACCTATGAGGACGAAGCATCTCACTCCATCGTGCATGAGTTGACCTTCTTTATCAAGGAGGCTGACGGTTCCTTTAGTCGCCACGATGAAGTGCATGAGGAGCGGACCTATGAGGTCTTGACCTATGATATTTTGCTGGAACAGGCTGGTTTCAAGTTCTTCAAACTCTATGCGGACTTTGAGGACAAGGAGCCGACAGAAACCAGCACCCGTTGGTTTTTTGTCGCGCAGAAGTAGGAGAACATCATGACCATCACAGGTATTATCGCGGAGTTCAATCCTTTTCATAATGGGCATAAATACCTGCTGGAGCAGGCGAAGGGGCTGAAAATCGTTGCCATGTCTGGGAATTTCATGCAGCGTGGAGAGCCTGCTATCGTGGACAAGTGGACTCGGGCTCAGATGGCGCTGGAAAATGGAGCGGATCTGGTAGTGGAATTGCCCTTTTTTGTCAGTGTTCAGGCGGCAGATTTCTTTGGTCAAGGAGCTGTGGATATCTTGGCTCGCTTGGGCATTGATACCCTAGCTTTTGGAACAGAGGAAGTTCTGGATTATCAGAAAATTGCTGACCTATACACGGAGCAAGGTGCTGAGATGGAGAAATTTGTGGAAAATCTTCCTGATTCCCTCTCCTATCCTCAGAAAACCCAAGCCATGTGGAAGGAATTTGCTGGCCTTGATTTTTCAGGCCATACCCCCAATCATGTCCTTGCTCTGGCCTATGCCAAGGCGGTTGCAGGACGCAACATCAAGCTTGAGCCGATTCAGCGTCAGGGAGCGGGTTATCATTCTGTGGACAAGGATGTGGACTTCGCCTCGGCGACAGCCCTGCGTCAGCACCAGAGGGACAAAGATTTCTTAGAACGCTTTATGCCTTCGGTTGCCCTCTTTGAGCAGGCCAGTAAGGTAAGCTGGGATGACTATTTTCCCTTGCTCCGCTATCAAATCTTGTCAAATCCAGACTTAACAACGATTTATCAGGTCAATCAAGAAATGGCTGTGCGCATCAAGGCAGCTATCAAAAAAACTCAGTCTGTTGACGAATTGGTTGAGTCAGTTGCCACCAAACGCTACACTAAGGCGCGTGTCAGACGCCTCTTGACCTATATCCTGGTGCAGGCCAGAGAAAGTGACTTGCCAGAAGCCATTCATGTTCTTGGCTTTACTGAAAAAGGTAGACAACACCTCAAGTCTCTGAAAGACCAAGTCCATCTAGTTAGCCGAATTGGGAAAGAACCTTGGGATACCATGACCCAAAAAGCAGACCAGATTTATCAACTAGGGCAGCCAAGCATCGCAGAGCAGAATTTTGGAAGAGTGCCGATTAGAATAGAAACAAACTAAGTCTACTGAAAGGTAGGCTTTTTTAGAAGATTTTCGAATAAATAGATAGAAAAGAAAATCTTGTACAAGTTCCTGACAATTTCTTTCTTTTCGTGTATAATAGTGGAAAAGAGGTAAAACGAGGTATGGTTATGGAAGCAGTTCTTTATTCAACATTCCGAAATCATTTAAAGGACTACATGAAGAAGGTAAACGATGAATTTGAGCCTTTGACGGTGGTCAATAAAAATTCTGATGAGGATATTGTTGTCCTTTCAAAGAGCGAGTGGGATAGTATTCAAGAAACCCTAAGAATCGCTCAAAACAAGGAACTTTCTGACAAGGTCTTGCGAGGAATGGCTCAAGTCCGAGCTGGAAGTACTCAGGTACATGTGATTGAGGAGTGAGAAATGCTGCTCAAGTTTACAGAAGATGCCTGGGCAGATTATTGCTACTGGCAAAACCAAGATAAGAAAACATTAAAAAGAATCAATAAATTAATCAAGGATATTCAACGCGATCCTTTTGTAGGAATGGGGAAACCAGAACCACTCAAATATGACTATCAAGGAGCTTGGTCACGGCGTATTGATGCAGAAAATCGCTTGATTTATATGATAGATGGAGATAGCGTGGCTTTCTTGTCCTTCAAAGATCATTACTAAGTCTACTAAAAGGTAGGCTTTTTTATTTTAGAAATTTTAGCTAGCAAATTGAAGATAAAATTTTTTGGAAAATGACAGATTTCCTAAGTTAAGAAATCAGTGAAAAATTTTAGTATAATAACTAGATCCTTGTCCTTGAATCCGCTTTATAGCTCTTATTTTGTGGTATAATGAAGAGAATTGTTAATATTAAAAATCATAAATTGAATATAAAAGACAAACAAATTTTTATATTTATAAACAATGATAAACTCTTATTTATGATTATGTAACAGAAAAGAAGAAAATTTCGAAGGATAATTTGTATTTAGATAATACAAGCTAATGATAGGATGGTTCAGATATGGAAGAAAATTATAACTTATCTATAACTCAAATAAAGAAATCTATTAAAGAAAATTCTTTAATTTTGTTTGTCGGTGCAGGGATTTCAGCAAATTCTAATTTACCAACTTGGGGTGAATTGATTCAATCATTAAAAAAAGAGTTGAATTTACCAGATGACAATTCTGATGATTATCCAAGAGTTGCACAGTATTATTATGATACCTTTGGAAAAAATCGGTATACAAAAAAGATAGAAGAAGTTTTCTCTAGTAAAGGGATAGGTATACCAAATGAGTTACATACACTAATAGAGAAAATAGCTCCGAAACATATTATTACGACAAACTATGATTCTCTACTGGAAGATCAGTTTGAAAATGGCTTGCTAAAGTACAATGTCATCGCTGAGGACAAAGATATCCCTTATACGAGTTCTGAAAGATATTTAATTAAAATGCATGGAGACTTCAGCAAGAAAAATATTGTTTTAAAGGAGGATGATTACTTAGACTATGAGTTGAACTTCCCAATGGTTTCTACTTTAATTCAGTCATTAATAATCAACCATACATTATTATTTGTGGGGTACTCTTTAAAAGATTCTACTTTTAAAGCTATATTTCGTCTGGTTCAGAATGCTTTTAAGTCGGATGCTAAATTCGCCTATCTTTATATTCCTGAAGAGCCATCAACAATTGAAATAGATTATAACAAGAAACAAGGAGTTATCGTTTTTTCTAATGGTAGATGTTTGGATTATGAAGAGGAAGTATCAGAGGGACAAAATAAAAAATTTTTAAATACAAAGAAATTTTTAGAGGATTTATCATTCGATGAAAATAGAACATTAGACAATGTTGATGGTTTATGGGGACAACTTGCTTTCTTGGATAGACTCCGTTTCATCGATTCGAGAGATTTTTCAACATACTCTACATTAAAGAGAAGGGCTTTAAACAGGGGTGCTAGCTATAGTTGGTTTGGAAATGATAGTTTAAGATTTGAAATTAAGGATCATGAAGAATTACAAAATATGGTTACAAAGAAATCTCTTTTCAACCATTTTTTGGATATTGACTTTGAAGAAACTAGAGAATTCAAAGCAAATGGGTTTTTAATGAAGGCGTTCAAGTTGTATGAAGAAAAACAGTATTCTCTAGCAAAAGCAAAGTTTAGAGAGCTAGCGAATACAGCATTTCGTCGGAAAGACTATTTTAATTTCCTTGCGTGTGAATTTAATTTTCAACGCATTCCCATAAATCTTTTTGAAGAAGCACCTAATTATGCTGAACCATTATATAGTGGGGAACTAAATGAACTAACGGAACAAATTATTAACTTGGTGACAGGTGATGAGAAAAAAATTATCGAATTTTTTAGAGATACAATACTAAACCTCAATTTTTTATACAGAAAATTAGAAACGATTAATGAATTATTCGATAAAATTCGTGAAGAACATGAAAACTATCTGAAGGGTGGACAGTCTTTTAATAATCATCTCTATAATGCTGAATTTGAAGTAAAAAATCTTTATAACTTTATAAAACTAAACTGTTTATGTGTTGAACATTATAAAATGTTTAAATCAATCATTAATAGATATTTAGAAATGTTGTTGCTCAGTTATGATAATTCATGTGTAAAGCATGTGAAGTCCATTTCTGATGGGACAGCATCAATGATTAGGGAGCTTGATTTGGACGATGTTCAATTGATTCTTCCTAGTATAGATTTTAAAGTAGTAAATTTATATTTTAGAAATTACTCATTTAGTAAAATTAAAGTTACTGAAGAAGCAGAAGAGTTTTTATTTAACAGAATAACTTATCTGCAAGAAAAGGTTAAATCTCATGTAGATTCTCATCTCCATGAACTTAGAAATCTGCTAAATTTTCTGCCTTTTATTGATGATGTAGACGTATCAAGAATAATAAATGTTTTAGACTCTCAAACATTATATTTTAATTTGGATAAAGAAATTAATGGGTTCATTAAAGTCGTCCTTGATAATAAAAGTGCAATTAACAATGATTTGTTGAAATCTAAGATAGTTGATATTGTTAATAAACATTTAAATATAATTTTGAAAAATAATTTTTCTTTATATCATTCAGCGTATCCTTTATATTCTCAGTTATTAGAATACTGCTCAACTGAACAGGAAACTGCAATAATAGTACTCGAAAAATTTAATACAGATATTTTAAGAATAAAATATAAAAATGATGATGTAAAAAGTATTGTAGAATATTCTGATTTGATATGCCACTTTTTTAAGTATTTTGAAGAGGATGTTAAAGATGATATTCTAGATACTCTAAAAGCTTATGAAGAATCAGAGAACATTATTTACTACAAAGTAATTGATCTGATGAGTTCGAATGTCTATGATTTTCCTCAGATACAAAATAAAATCTACCATCATTTGATTAAAAGAATTAATGATAAAAGAGACGAGGGGGTTAAAACTTTCCCAGACCCAAGAGAAAAATCTGTATCAGATTTATATAACTTAAGTAGAAAAGGATATTTTTCTGATTTTGAAATTTTAAAAGATATTGAAGAAGATATTCGAGGTCTTTATCCTGAAGTAGATTGGACCTGGTTCCATGATAGAAGTGATGATGTTATCCATCGTCTATTAGAACATAGAACTCCCAATAATATTAAAACTTATTTTTCAAAAAATGAAGAAGATAATAAATTGATTAATGAGTATATTTTAAAAGCTCTAGAAGAGGACAAACTAATATTTAAGAAATAAATTGATACAACTAAATAAAAAAAGTTAATTTATGACAAATTTGATCTTGAAGATAAGCTGTAATTTCCCAAAGTGAATTTTCAAAGACTTGAAAGCAAAATGTTTGAATCTAGTGGAACACTATTTGGCACAACAATAAATAATCCATAGCTGTAGAGATTCGGTGGAACTTTTTGATAGCGACACTGAATTATCTCCTCAAAAATTCAAGAAACTGTAGTCCTAAAATTCACACAAAACTCTTCAATTTGGGTTTGTGAAAATCGGTTTTTTATGATAGAATATTAAGGAATGTATGTCATTCGATAAACAAATTTAATGAGGTAAAAACATGGAAATCATGACACTTGCGATTGCTGTTTTTGCCGTCATCATTGGTTTAGTCATTGGATATGTCAGCATCTCAGCTAAGATGAAATCATCTCAAGAAGCTGCAGAGTTGATGCTTCTAAATGCTGAACAAGAAGCAACTAATTTACGAGGACAAGCTGAGCGCGAAGCGGATTTATTGCTAAATGAAGCCAAGAGCGAAAGCAAGTCTCTTAAAAAAGAAGCACTATTGGAGGCCAAAGAGGAAGCCAGAAAATACCGTGAAGAAGTGGACGCTGAATTTAAGTCAGAACGTCAGGAGCTCAAGCAAATTGAAAGTCGTTTGACGGAGAGAGCTACGAGCCTTGACCGTAAGGATGACAATTTGACGAACAAAGAAAAAACACTTGAACAAAAAGAACAAAGTATTTCTGATAGAGCAAAAAACCTTGATGCACGTGAAGAGCAATTAGAGGAAGTCGAAAGACAAAAAGAAGCTGAACTGGAACGTATCGGTTCCCTTTCCCAAACTGAGGCTCGAGATATTATCTTGGCTCAGACAGAGGAAAATTTGACCAAGGAAATTGCTAGCCGCATTCGTGAGGCAGAGCAAGAAGTGAAGGAACGTTCAGACAAGATTGCGAAAGATATCTTGGTTCAGGCTATGCAGCGTATCGCTGGTGACTATGTAGCAGAGTCAACAAACTCGACAGTTCACCTACCAGATGATACCATGAAGGGGCGCATTATCGGACGTGAAGGTCGAAACATTCGTACCTTTGAAAGTTTGACAGGGGTTGATGTGATTATCGACGATACACCGGAAGTGGTAACCTTGTCAGGATTTGATCCGATTCGTCGTGAAATTGCTCGTATGACCATGGAAATGTTGCTCAAGGATGGCCGCATCCACCCAGCTCGTATCGAGGAGTTGGTGGAGAAAAACCGTCAAGAGATTGACAATAAGATCCGTGAATACGGTGAGGCTGCTGCCTATGAGATTGGTGCGCCAAACCTCCATCCAGACTTGATGAAGATCATGGGACGCTTGCAGTTCCGTACTTCATATGGACAAAATGTCTTGCGTCATTCGATTGAGGTTGCTAAGTTGTCTGGTATCATCGCCAGTGAACTTGGTGAAAATGCAGCTCTTGCTCGTCGTGCTGGATTCCTTCACGACATCGGGAAAGCTATTGACCGCGAGGTTGAAGGTAGCCACGTTGAGATTGGTACGGAATTGGCTCGTAAGTACAAGGAACACCCAGTTGTGGTGAATACCATTGCTAGCCACCACGGCGATGTCGAAGCCGAAAGCGTCATTGCAGTGATCGTTGCCGCAGCAGATGCCCTGAGTGCAGCGCGTCCAGGTGCTCGTAGTGAATCTCTTGAAAGCTATATCAAACGTCTCCATGATTTGGAAGAAATCGCCAATGGCTTTGAAGGAGTGCAAAATAGCTTTGCTCTTCAAGCAGGACGTGAAATCCGTATCATGGTTAATCCAGGACAAATCAAGGACGACAAGGTCACAATCTTGGCTCACAAAGTTCGTGAGAAAATTGAAAACAATCTCGATTACCCAGGAAATATCAAGGTAACCGTGATCCGTGAACTTCGTGCAGTAGATTATGCTAAATAAATAAGAAAGAGCAGTTGAAAAATTACTGCTTTTTTGTTACACTAGATAGAAAGACTGTAGAAGGATAACTGACGCGATCATCAGTATCCGAGAGAAATTTTACTTTATTTCACAGACTAACTAAAGGAGACATAATGGCAGACCGAGGCTTGCTAATCGTTTTTTCTGGCCCTTCAGGAGTTGGGAAAGGAACGGTTAGAAGAGAGATTTTTGAGAGTTCTGAGAATCAATTTCAATACTCTGTATCGATGACGACACGCGCGCAACGTCCTGGTGAAGTGGACGGAGTGGACTATTTCTTCCGTACTCGTGAAGAGTTTGAAGAGCTGATCCGTCAAGGTCAGATGTTGGAATATGCAGAATATGTCGGTAACTACTATGGAACTCCTCTGACTTATGTCAATGAAACTCTGGACAAGGGAATCGATGTCTTTCTTGAGATTGAAGTCCAAGGAGCCCTTCAGGTTAAGAAAAAAGTTCCAGATGCTGTCTTTATCTTCCTAACACCACCAGATTTGGATGAATTACAAGATCGTTTGGTAGGTCGTGGAACAGATAGCGCTGAAGTGATTACTCAACGAATCGAAAAAGCCAAGGAAGAAATTGCCCTCATGCGTGAGTATGATTATGCCATTGTCAACGATCAGGTGCCCCTCGCCGCTGAACGTGTCAAGCGTGTGATCGAAGCAGAACACTTCCGTGTGGACCGTGTCATTGGTCACTACCAGGAGATGTTGCCAAAATCTCCAACTACTCGATAAACTATAGGAAACAGGTACAAGCAAATGATGTTAAAACCCTCTATTGATACCTTGCTCGACAAGGTGCCATCAAAATATTCACTCGTAATCTTGGAAGCAAAACGTGCCCACGAACTAGAAGCAGGCGCGCCAGCAACTCAAGAGTTTAAGTCTGAAAAATCAACTCTTCGTGCTTTAGAAGAAATCGAGTCTGGAAATGTAACCATTCACCCAGATCCAGAAGGAAAACGTGAAGCGGTTCGTCTCCGTATCGAAGAAGAAAAACGCCGCAGAGAAGAAGAAGAAAAGAAAATCAAAGAGCAAATTGCTAAAGAAAAAGAAGATGGTGAAAAAATTTAAGGTTGGGGGGACTCAATCTTATTTTTTCTATTGCAAGAATTTGCTGACAAGAAGGAGGTGAGAAGATGGCTATTGCAAAGATTATCGTGGATGTTCCCCTGATGCAGACGGACCAGCCATACAGTTACAAGATCCCAGAGGAATTTGTAGAGATGCTAGAAGTCGGTATGCGGGTTCATGTGCCTTTTGGCAAAGGCAATCGTTTGATACAAGGGATTGTTCTTGGCTTGGAGTCGCAGTCGGATGAAGAAGTGGCTGATCAGGACTTGAAAGAGATTGCAGAAGTTCTAGACTTTTCTCCCGTCTTGACTCAGGAGCAACTCTGGCTGGCTGAGGAGCTTCGTAAGTCAGTCTTTTCTTACAAGATCTCCATTCTAAAAGCCATGCTTCCAGGATTTTTAAACTCCAGTTATGATAAGATTCTCTATCCTCTGGAAGGTCTGAGGCAGTCAGACCGAGAGCGCTTGTTTGGTTCAGAAAATTCGCTAGCCTTTTCTTCTCTAGATTTAGCCAAGCAGGCAGAAATGATGCGCTTGACCAGGAAAGGTTTGCTCCGTTTAGAATACCAGGCAGTCGATCAAAAGAAGGTCAAGACCCAGTCTTGGTATGAGATTGATGCCACTCGACTAGAGCAGATTGAGATTTCTGCGCGTGCTAAGAAAAAGGCAGAGCTGAGAGACTATTTGCTAGCTCATCCTGAAAGCGCTCCTCTGGCTAGTTTGTTAGAGTCCTACTCACGCGAGCAAGTCAACTTCTTTGTGGAGCAAGGAGCTCTAACCCTTGTCCAAAAGGAAGTGCAACGCTCAGCCGCTTATTTTGAAGGCATTGAAGCAAGTACACCTTTGGAATTGAATCCTGAACAAAGACAGGCGCGTGATGCCGTTGTCAGTGCTATTGGCAGTCAACAGCCTCCTTTCCTCCTTCAAGGGATTACAGGAAGTGGGAAAACTGAGGTTTACTTACAGATTATCCAAGGAGCCTTGGACAAGGAGAAAACGGCTATTTTGCTGGTACCTGAGATTTCTCTGACGCCACAAATGACGGAGCGTTTCATTGCTCGTTTCGGCGAGAAAGTAGCTATTCTTCACTCAGGCCTGTCTAATGGTGAAAAGTACGATGAATGGCGCAAGGTCGAGCGTGGAGATGCTCAAGTTGTGGTTGGAGCCAGATCGGCCATCTTTGCACCTATAAAAAATCTAGGTGTTATCATTATCGATGAAGAGCATGAAGCCAGCTACAAGCAAGACAGCAATCCACGTTACCATGCTAGAGAGGTCGCCATTTTACGGGCCCAGTACAATCAAGCGGCTCTGGTCCTTGGTTCGGCGACACCGAGCTTAGAAAGCCGTGCGAGGGCTGGAAAAGGTGTCTATCACCACTTACGTCTAACCCAACGGGCCAATCCTTTAGCCACTATTCCTGAGGTTCAAGTGATTGACTTTCGGGACTATATCGGGCAGAATGAGACATCAAACTTTACGCCCCCTTTGCTAGAGGCCATTCAAGATCGCCTAGATAAAAAAGAGCAGGTAGTCCTCATGCTCAATCGTCGGGGTTATTCTAGCTTTGTTATGTGTAGGGATTGTGGGACGGTGGATACTTGTCCCAACTGTGACATTTCTCTCACCCTGCATATGGATACCAAGACTATGAACTGCCATTACTGTGGCTTTTCTAAGGGAATTCCTCATGTCTGTCCCAACTGTCAGAGTCGCAGTATTCGTTACTACGGGACGGGGACTCAGAAAGCCTATGATGAGCTAGCAGAGCTCTTTCCTCAGGCACGCATTCTGCGGATGGATGTGGATACGACCCGTAAGAAAGGCAGTCACCAAGCTCTTCTTGACCAGTTTGGCCGAGGGGAAGCAGATATCTTGTTGGGAACTCAGATGATTGCCAAGGGCTTGGATTTTCCAAATGTGACTCTGGTCGGAGTTCTTAATGCAGATACGGCCTTGAATCTGCCTGATTTCCGTTCTTCTGAGAGAACCTTCCAACTCTTAACTCAGGTGGCTGGTCGTGCAGGACGTGCGGAAAAAGCTGGGCAGGTCTTGATTCAGTCATACAATCCTGAGCATTATGCCATTCGATTTGCCAAGGAACAGGATTATGAAGGTTTTTACGTTTATGAAATGGGCATCAGACGCCAACTCGGCTACCCGCCTTATTATTTCACTATTGGGATTACCCTCTCTCACAAGAAAGAAGAAGAGGTTGTCAAACGTGCCTATGAAGTCATGGGAATTTTGCGATCAGGTTTATCGGAAACTAGTAAAATCCTTGGACCGACACCAAAACCCATTGCCCGTACCCACAACCTTTATCATTACCAGATTTTGATTAAATACCGTTTAGAAGATGAACTAGGACCAACCCTCAATCGAGTTTTGGCCTTGACTCAAGAACGGGAAAATAGCGAGCTTCGTCTCAGCATTGACCACGAACCGCAGCAATTTTTATAAGAAGGAGAAGAAATGACAAAACTAATCTTTATGGGGACACCCGATTTTTCAGCGACAGTTTTGAAGGGTTTGTTATCAGATGATCGTTATGAGATTTTAGCAGTTGTGACCCAGCCAGACCGCGCTGTTGGCCGTAAAAAAGTGATCCAAGAAACCCCAGTCAAGCAGGCTGCCAAAGAAGCTGGCCTTCCTATCTACCAGCCTGAAAAATTATCTGGAAGCCCAGAGATGGAAGCCATTATGAATCTAGGGGCGGATGGGATTATCACTGCTGCTTTTGGGCAGTTTCTCCCAAGTAAACTCCTTGATAGCATGGACTTTGCGGTCAACGTTCACGCTTCCCTTCTTCCCAAACACCGTGGTGGTGCCCCTATTCATTATGCCTTGATTCAAGGGGATGAGGAAGCTGGTGTGACCATTATGGAGATGGTCAAGGAAATGGATGCAGGAGATATGATCTCTCGTCGCAGTGTTCCCATCACAGATGAGGACAATGTTGGCACTTTGTTTGAGAAATTAGCGATTGTAGGTCGTGACTTGCTCTTGGACACCCTGCCTGGCTATATTGCTGGGGAGATCAAACCTGTGCCTCAGGATCCAAGCCAGGTCACTTTCTCGCCAAATATCAAACCAGAGGAAGAAAAGTTGGACTGGAATAAGACTAACCGTCAACTCTTCAACCAAATCAGAGGGATGAATCCATGGCCTGTTGCCCACACTTTTCTCAAGGGAGACCGCTTTAAGATTTATGAAGCCCTGCCAGTAGAAGGTCAGGGAGCTCCAGGCGAGATCCTCTCTATTGGCAAGAAGGAATTGATCGTCGCAACGGCTGAAGGTGCTCTGTCTCTCAAGCAAGTGCAGCCAGCTGGTAAACCTAAGATGGATATCGCTTCCTTCCTCAACGGAGTTGGACGGACACTGACTGTAGGAGAACGATTTGGTGACTAAAGTAGAAACGGCTAGAAGTCTAGCTCTAGCAGTGCTAGAGGATGTTTTAGTTAACCAAGCATACTCCAATATTGCTTTAAACAAATACCTAAAGGGGAGTCAACTCTCAGCAGCAGATAAGGGCTTGGTGACAGAGATTGTCTACGGAACGGTAGCCCGAAAACTCACTCTGGAATGGTACCTGTCCCACTTTATCGAAGACCGGGATAAGCTAGATAGCTGGCTCTATATCCTGCTTCTTCTGAGCGCCTACCAACTTCGGTATCTGGATAAGGTTCCTAATCACGCAGTGGTCAATGAAGCAGTAGAACTCGCCAAAGCGCGTAAAAAAGGCAGTGAAAAATTGGTCAACGCCGTCCTGCGTCGTATCTTACGAGAAGACTGGCCAGATATTGACAGCATTAAGCGAAAAAATAAGCGTGATTCCATTACCTATTCTCTCCCAGTTTGGCTAGTATCTAAGCTCAAGGAAGAGTACGGTGAAGAGCGAGCACAAGCCATCTTTAAAAGTCTCTTGGTACGCAACAAGGCTAGCATCCGGGTGACCAACTTGAGCCGAAAAGAGGAAATCAAAGCCTTGTTAGAGGCGACTGATTCCCCTTTGGCTGCCACTGGTCTGGTCAAGGAGCAAGGCCACTTTGCAGGACATGATTTGTTCGCAGAAGGGGCTATAACCATTCAAGACGAGTCCAGTCAACTGGTTGCTCCGACTCTTGATTTACAAGGCGATGAGCAGGTCCTGGATGCATGTGCCGCTCCGGGTGGAAAAACAGCTCATATAGCCTCTTATCTCGCTACAGGTCAGGTAACTGCTCTGGACTTGTATGACCATAAGTTGGACTTGATCCAAGAAAATGCGGAGCGTTTAGGTGTGGCAGATCGAGTGCAAACGCAAAAATTGGATGCCAGAAAAGTGCATGAGTTTTTCGGTCGGGACTCTTTTGATAAGATTTTAGTAGATGCTCCCTGTTCTGGGATTGGACTTTTACGCCGCAAACCAGACATCAAATACAATAAAGAAACAGCAGATTTCACATCCTTACAGGAAATTCAGCTGGAAATATTAGGTAGTGTTTGTCAAACGCTACGAAAAGGTGGTATAATAACTTATAGTACCTGTACTATTGTCTCTGAGGAGAACTTTCAAGTCGTTGAGGCGTTTTTAGAAAGTCATCCCGAGTTCGAGCAGGTTAAACTAGAACACGAATGTAAAGATATCCTGAAAGATGGCTGCATCCTGATCACTCCTGAATTGTATGGAAGTGATGGATTCTTTATCAGCCAATTTCGCAAGATATCAGAATAGGAAGGAACTGACACAATGGAAATAGCATTATTAACAGATGTTGGTCAGAAACGGACAAATAATCAGGACTATGTCAATCACTTTGTCAACCGAGCAGGACGCACTATGATCATCTTGGCTGACGGGATGGGAGGGCACCGTGCAGGAAATATCGCTAGTGAGATGGCGGTAACAGACCTTGGTGTGGCTTGGGTGGATACCCAAATTGACTCAGTCAATGAAGTTCGTGAGTGGTTTGCCCACTACCTGGAGATTGAAAATCAAAAAATTCATCAACTAGGTCAGGACGAAGCCTACAGAGGCATGGGGACAACGCTAGAAGCTGTTGCGTTTATTGACAACCAAGCCATCTATGCTCACATTGGAGATTCTCGTATCGGTTTGATTCGTGGAGAAGAATACCACCAGTTGACGAGTGACCATTCCTTGGTTAATGAATTGCTCAAGGCTGGTCAATTGACTCCAGAAGAGGCAGAAACTCACCCTCAAAAGAATATCATCACCCAGTCGATCGGACAAAAAGATGAAATCCAGCCTGATTTTGGGATGATTACACTGGAGTTAGGAGATTATCTCTTGCTCAATAGTGATGGTTTGACCAATATGATTTCGGCAAGCGAAATTTATGATATTGTAACCAGTGATATTTCCCTAGCAGACAAGGCGGCCACCCTCATTCGTTTTGCTAACAATGCAGGAGGTTTAGACAACATTACGGTTGCCCTTGTTTACATGAACGAGGAGGCTGCAGAATGATCCAAATCGGCAAGATTTTTGCCGGGCGGTATCGGATTGTCAAGCAGATTGGTCGAGGAGGCATGGCAGATGTTTACTTGGCCAAGGATTTGATCCTAGATGGGGAAGAGGTGGCAGTTAAGGTCCTGAGGACCAACTACCAGACGGACCCGATTGCTGTGGCACGTTTCCAGCGGGAAGCGAGGGCTATGGCGGATCTGGACCATCCTCATATCGTCCGGATAACAGATATCGGTGAGGAAGATGGCCAACAGTACCTAGCTATGGAATACGTAGCAGGACTTGACCTCAAGCGTTATATCAAAGAACACTATCCTCTTTCAAATGAAGAGGCGGTTCGGATTATGGGACAGATTCTTTTGGCTATGCGTTTAGCTCATGCTAGAGGAATTGTTCACCGAGATTTGAAACCTCAAAATATCCTCTTGACACCAGATGGAACTGCTAAAGTTACTGACTTTGGGATTGCAGTGGCCTTTGCAGAGACGAGTCTGACCCAGACCAACTCGATGCTGGGTTCGGTTCATTATTTGTCACCTGAGCAAGCGCGTGGTTCTAAAGCGACCTTCCAGAGTGATATCTATGCAATGGGGATTATTTTCTATGAAATGCTGACGGGACATATCCCTTATGATGGGGATAGTGCGGTTACGATTGCCCTTCAGCATTTCCAGAAGCCACTTCCGTCCGTCATTGCTGAAAACCCATCTGTCCCTCAGGCTTTGGAAAATGTTGTCATCAAGGCAACTGCTAAGAAATTGTCTGATCGCTATCAGTCTGTTTCAGAAATGTATATGGACTTGTCAACTAGCTTGTCTTATAATCGTCGAAATGAACCGAAACTGATCTTTGACGATGCGAGTAAGGCAGACACGAAGACTTTACCTAAAGTTCCACAAAGTACACTGACATCGATTCCAAAAGCTCCGGCGCAGGAAGAACGTCCTCAGTCAAAGAAATTAACCCCAGAGCAAGCACCTACGCAAAAGCCAACTAAAAAGCGGAAGTTTAAGGCTCGCTATATGATTCTTTTAGCTAGTCTTTTATTAGTTGCAGCCTCTTTGGTCTGGATTTTATCTAGAACACCAGCAACGATTGCTATTCCTGACGTAGCTGGACAAACCGTTGCAGAGGCTAAGGAAGCTCTTAAAAAATCCAAGTTTGAAGCCGGTGAAGAAAAGTCAGAGGCCAGCGATACGGTAGCAGAGGGACGTGTTATTCGAACGGATCCAGAAGCTGGTAGCGGTCGAAAAGAAGGAACCAAGGTCAATTTGATTGTTTCTTCTGGTAAGCAATCTTTCCAATTGAGCAATTATGTTGGACGCAAGTATACGGATGTCGTAGCTGAACTCAAGGAGAAGAAGGTTCCTGAGAATCTAATCAAGATGGAAGAGGAAGAATCCAGCGAAAGCGAACCTGGAACCATTCTCAGACAAAGTCCTGCAGCAGGTACGACTTATGATCTTTCAAAAGCCAGCACAATTACTTTAACGGTTGCTAAGAAAGTAACAAGCGTTTCTATGCCAAGTTATATTGGTTCAAGTCTCGAATTTACAAAGAATAATTTGACTCAGATTGTCGGTGTAAAAGAGGCCAATATTGAGGTTGTCGAGGTTTCGACTGCTCCTGAAGGGACAGCAGAAGGTACAGTTGTAGATCAAACACCAAAAGCGGGTGAACAGGTTGACCTTGCTAGCACGCGTATCAAACTTTCCATCTACAAACCGAAAACACCACCGTCAACTTCATCTTCTAGTTCTGCACAACGTGGGAACCAAGGTTCTTCTACAACTCCAAATCAGGGGAACCAACAAGGAAACACTTCTTCAACTAGTCAATCAAATAGTGAAGGAACCCGTGAAAGTTCTCGAGATTAAACGAATCTTTGTCATGATTTCATGACAAAGATTTTTTTTCATTGATTTTTGTGATAAAATATAGGAAGCAGAAAAGGAGGAGAAAATGGACGAATCAAGAGAGTTGAATGCCGTTATTGATGTCATTATGTTAGCTGGAACCATTCTCTTAAAAAGCGGTTCGGAGATTTATCGGGTTGAGGACACCATGATCCGTATCGCTCATTCACAGGGAATAGTGGATTGCAACGTTCTTGCCATGCCAGCAGCTATTTTCTTTTCTATCGAAAATACCAATATTTCACGGATGAAACGGGTGACCTCATCCTCCTATAACATTGAAAAAGTGTGTGATGTCAACCAAGTATCACGGGAGCTTGTCGGAGGGCAGATTGATCTCTCGATAGCCTTTAAAAAGCTGAAAGAAATCGGCAATCAAGCCCTTCCTTATACCAAGTTCCAAGTGACCGTAGCAGCGACCCTCAGTGCCCCTTTCTTCTCGATTATGTTTGGGGGTAATGTCTATGACGCTTTTGGTGCGGCTATTGCGACCTTATTTGGATTTGCCTTCTCTCTCTACGTAGAGAGGTTTGTCCGCATTCCTTTTGTAACGGCCTTTGCGGGTGCCTTTGTTTTCGGATTGATCGCCCAGTTCTGGGCCCGCTATACAGGATTTCCTTCGACGGCAGACCTGATTATAGCGGGAGCGGTCATGCCCTTTGTTCCAGGGATTGCTCTGACAAATGCAGTTCGGGATATCATGACCAACCATATCAACTCTGGTATGAGCAAGATGTTTGAATCTTTGCTCATTACCCTCGCTTTAGGGGCTGGCACCTCTGTCGCCCTGGTTTTGATGACATAAGATGACTCTAACAAGTATTTTGCTCCAAGCAGTGGCGAGTTTACTCGCCATTATCACCTTTCTAATCGTACTGAATGTTCAACGCTCCATGCTCCTACCTGGTGGTGTTTTGGGAATGGGCGTTTGGCTCCTCTATCTCGTGCTCAAAGAACCAACCAATGTTATTATTGCGACCTTTATCGCAGCAGTAATTGGTTCTTGCATCAGCCAGATTTTAAGTATTGTCTATAAGACACCAGCGGTGGTCTTTGTCTTGGCCATTCTTGCCCCCTTGGTGCCAGGTTATCTATCCTATCGAACGACAGCTTTCTTTGTGACAGGCGATTACAGTCATGCCCTTACCAGTGCAACACTAGTAGTTATGTTGGCCCTGGTCATTTCTATCGGGATGGCAAGTGGAACAGTGATTCTGAAGCTTTATTACTATATCCGAAAACAGCGAGGCATATCCTCCTAATGCCGTCAAAGCAAAGACTTGATTTGTTGAATCAAGTCTTTTTTCTCTCATTTGTTCCTATTTGTGATAAAATAGAATAGAACGATTTTTTACAATGAATGAAAAAACAGAGGTAAATATGACAATCGGTATTGATAAGATTGGTTTTGCAACCAGTCAATATGTCTTGAAATTACAAGACCTAGCAGAAGCAAGAGGAGTTGATCCGAATAAATATAGTAAGGGTCTCTTATTAAACGAAATTAGCATTGCACCATTGACTGAGGATGTTGTCACCTTAGCTGCCAGTGCAAGCAACTCTATTTTGACAGATAAAGAAAAAGAAGAAATCGATATGGTCATCGTGGCGACCGAGTCAGGGATTGACCAGAGTAAGGCAGCAGCGGTCTTTGTTCACGGTCTATTAGGTATCCAGCCTTTCGCTCGCAGTTTTGAAATCAAAGAAGCTTGTTACGGAGCAACAGCCGCCCTCCATTATGCCAAGTTGCATGTGGAAAATTCTCCAAAGTCCAAGGTCTTGGTCATCGCCAGTGATATTGCCAAGTATGGTGTAGCGACTCCAGGTGAACCAACTCAGGGAGCTGGGAGTGTGGCGATGTTGATTACGCAAAATCCGCGTACCATGGCCTTTAACAATGATAATGTTGCCCAAACGCGTGACATTATGGATTTCTGGCGTCCGAACTATTCAACTACTCCTTATGTAAACGGCTTGTACTCAACTCAGCAATATCTTGACAGTCTTACGACGACTTGGGATGAATACAAGAAACGCTATGATTGGACTATGAATGATTTTGCGGCTATCTGCTTCCATTTGCCTTATCCCAAATTAGCCCTAAAAGGCTTGCGCAAGATGATGGATAAGACTTTGTCTCAGGAAAAAAAGGATAGTCTGCAAGAAAACTTTGATAAGTCCATTCTCTACAGTCAGATGATTGGGAATATCTACACAGGTTCCCTCTTCCTTGGGCTTCTCTCCCTTTTGGAAAATGCAGAAAATTTGAAGGCTGGAGATAAAATTGTCCTCTACAGTTACGGAAGTGGAGCGGTTTCAGAGTTCTTTAGTGGAGAACTGGTTGAAGGCTACGAGGCCTACCTTGATAAGGATCGCTTGAGCAAACTCAAGCAACGTACAGCATTGTCTGTTGCAGACTATGAAAAAGTCTTCTTTGAAGAATTGCAGTTGGATGAATCTGGTTCAGCCCAATTTGCAGGTTATGAACATCAAGACTATGCCTTGGTTGAAATTGTCGACCACCAACGCCGTTATAGCAAGGTTGAAAAATAATGAAGTTAAGTTGGAATGGATTTTCTAAAAAATCATACCATGAGCGCCTTGAGTTACTGAAAGCTCAGGCGCTCCTTAGTCCTGAAAAGCAAACCAGTCTGGAGCAGGATGAACAAGTCAGCTTGGCAGTTGCAGACCAGCTGAGTGAGAATGTGGTAGGAACTTTTTCTCTGCCTTATTCTATCGTTCCAGAACTTTTGGTGAACGGTCAGGACTACACAGTTCCCTATGTGACAGAAGAACCTTCAGTGGTTGCTGCGGCCAGCTATGCCAGCAAAATCATCAAGCGAGCAGGTGGCTTTACTGCTCAAGTACATGAGCGTCAGATGATTGGTCAGGTAGCACTTTATCATGTTACTGATCCAGAGCTAGCGCAAGAGAAGATTGCCAGCAAGAAAGCCGAGCTCTTGGAACTTGCTAATCAAGCCTATCCGTCTATCGTCAAACGTGGTGGCGGGGCGCGTGATTTGCATGTAGAGCAGATCAAAGGTGAAACAGACTTTCTCGTTGTGTATCTCCATGTTGATACTCAGGAAGCCATGGGAGCCAATATGCTCAACACCATGCTGGAGGCTTTGAAACCAGTCTTAGAAGAACTCAGTCAGGGACTGAGCCTTATGGGGATCTTGTCCAACTACGCGACCGATTCTCTGGTGACTGCAAGCTGTCGTATCGCCTTTCGCTACTTGAGTCCCCAAAGGGACCAAGGACGAGAAATTGCGGAGAAGATAGCCTTGGCTAGCCAGTTTGCGCAGGCTGATCCTTACCGAGCAGCGACTCACAATAAAGGGATTTTTAATGGTATCGATGCCATTTTGATTGCCACTGGTAATGACTGGCGTGCCATCGAAGCTGGGGCCCATGCCTTTGCTAGTCGAGACGGACGCTATCAAGGCCTTAGTCAATGGACGCTGGACATGGAAAGAGAAGAATTGGTCGGTGAGATGACCCTACCAATGCCGGTAGCGACCAAGGGTGGCTCTATCGGACTCAACCCACGTGTAGCCCTCAGTCATGAACTACTGGGAAATCCTTCTGCCAAGGAATTAGCTCAAATTATCGTGTCCATCGGTCTCGCCCAAAACTTTGCGGCCCTCAAAGCCTTGGTAAGTACGGGCATCCAGCAAGGCCACATGAAATTACAGGCCAAATCCCTAGCTCTCCTAGCAGGTGCTAGTGAGTCTGAAGTTGCTCCCCTCGTTGAGCGCCTCATCGCAGATAAAACCTTTAACTTAGAGACAGCCCAGCGCTATCTCGAAAACTTAAGATCATAAAAAAACTCAGACGAATTCGTCTGAGTTTTCTTGTATTTATACTCAATGAAAATCAAAAAGCAAACTAGGAAGCTGGCCGTAAGCTGTACTTGAGTATGGTAAGGCGACGCTGACGTGGTTTGAAGAGCTTTTCGAATAGTATTAAATACTTTTTCCTGGTAATAGGGTGACTGGTAAGAAGTAACCGGTTGTCGCGACCTCTTTGCCTTCAATCTTCTGCAAGAGAAGATCAACAGTGAGTTGGGCAATCTCTTTCATAGGTTGCTTAATCGTTGTCAGGTGAGGATAGTAGTTCTCGATAAAGTAAGTCCCATCATAGCCGATGACCTTGAGCTCATCAGGAACAGAGATACCTAGCTCCTGAGCGATTTTGATAACCAGGATAGCTGTCAAATCATCCGAAGCAAAAATCGCATCTGGTTTCTGATGGGTCAAGATATTCTTGATTTCCATTTCTTTTCGGACGGGAGAAAAGTCACTCGAAACATTGATAATAGGCGCTTTCGGGAGAATAGAGGCAAAGCCAGCGTGGCGCAGTCCAGTTGGTGAGTTCGAGTTGTCATTTCCTGTAATCATAATGATAGACTGGGCGCCTGTCTTGACCAAAGTTTGGGCTGCGAGGACACCGCCACCGTAGTTATCAGAGGAGACGACAGGGATGTCTGGTGATAGATTTCGGTCAAAGGAAATAATCGGTGCTGTCACACGATTGTAGTCTTCGATTCCTAAGTTGTGACTTCCAGAAATGATACCATCGACCTGGTTGGCCTCCAGCATTTCAATGTACTCCCGTTCTTTTTCAGAGTCATGTTCGCTGTTACAGATGATAGTCTTGTAGCCATTCTTGAAGAGTTGGTGTTCCAACTTGTCAATCAACTCCGCATAAAAGACATGACTGATGTTTGGAAAAATAAGTCCAATCAACTTGGCAGATTTTCCTTGGAGACTTCGAGCCAGATTATTGGGCTTATAGCCTAGCTCTCGCATGACTTCATTGACCTTTTGAATGGTTTTCTCAGATAGATACCCCTTTTTATTGATGACCCGTGAGACGGTAGTGGGGCTGACGCCTGCAAGTTTTGCGACATCAGTTAGTTTTGCGACCATAATCTAATTCATAGTAGGTTCCGGTTGGATTTCCAGATTTGATCAGGATACCGTTTTGATCGGCATGTGGGAAGACACGACCAGAAAATACTTTTTCTCCTTTATTGATGAAAATTTCAAAGACTGACTTGTCGATGAAGATAGTGGCAGTAGTAGCTTGGTTATCAATAGGGCAAGAACGAGTGGTACCAAATTCTTGAGCATACTGTTCACCAGCCTGACTACGATCCACTGTCACCTGTCCATTGACAAGGTCAAAGTTGATGGAAAGCCCCTTGCCTTCTTTGTCAGCGAGCAAGACAATCTCGCTTTGGCTATTGGATTCTAAGTTGAGCTCGAGTTCATAGGTGTTATTGGTTTGAGTACGGTTTGAGAAGGCCTCTTCAGCAGAACGAAGTTCTTTGACGGCTGAGACAGGATATTGGTAGAGTTTGCCATCTTTGATAGTGAGTTCTTTGACCAATGAGAAGGTTCCTTGGTGGTCAAAACGGTCAGATGGGTAAGAAACATCTGGTAACCCAAGCCAACTTACTGCTAGTGCACGTCCATCTGGATCGTTGAAGGCTTGAGTCGCATAGGCTTCGAAACCATAGTCTAGATTATGAAGTTGAGACACATCTACCATTTTGGCATTTTCAGGATCAAAGGAAGCCCCGATTTTGTACATATTTGGAAAGATATTATCGTAGTCTAGAACTTTTTTATCCAATCCTTGTGGACAGTAGAGAAGGACAGGTTGCTCCCCTACAAAGACCAGATTTGGGCATTCCATCATGTAGGCAGTGCGATCGTTAGCGAAGTCAAGGTCGCCAACTGCTTGCCAGTTTGTGTAGTCGTTGTCAACAGCCTTGTAGAGACGGACGAAGCCTTTTTTCTCCAAGTCCTGTCCACCGACGATAGCATAGTATTGACCTTTGAAGTTAAAAATTTGCGGGTCGCGGAAGTGGTCAGTAGAGTCAGATGGTTGGCCAATCAAGATTTTGTCAATTTTCGTAATCTTACCATCTTTATCCATCAAAGCACCAATCTGGTATGGGTGACGAATCCAGTTTTCATCACGGACATTTCCTGTATAAAATAGGAACAAGTTATCGCCAAACTGCATGGCAGAACCAGAGTAGGCACCGTGGCTATCTAATGGAGTATCTGGCAAAACTTTGACTCCAGTTTCTGTAAAGTGCACTAAATCATCACTTTCAAGCTGCACCCAAGACTTCAACCCATGGGCTGCACCAAAGGGGAAGTTCTGGTAAAAGAGAATCCATTTGCCATCAAAATAAGAAAAGCCATTTGGATCATTTAGAAGCCCTGTTTTAGGCTCGACATGGTAACGAGTATGCCAAGGAGATTGTGCCATCTTTTCCTTGATTTGCTTGATTTCATCATTAGACCAGTCTTCATAGCGTCTGTAACGGCGCTCGGTTGTCCATTCCATTTTATCTTTCCTCCATAAGTTCTATTCTATTATTAATAGTAAACGTTTTCGGCAAAAAAAGCAAGTCTTTTATGTTAAAAAAGAGAAAAATATGTCAAACGATTGCCAGGAATCAAGTAAAGGAAATCTGGCAAATTTTCACGAAAAAATGAAAGAAAATGTAAATAAAGGCCTTGATTCCTCAAGTATAAAGATATTTTTTTGAGGAAAAAGAGAATACCCCTCAAAAACGAGCAAGAATAATCAGGCGCAAAAGAAAGAAAATAAAAAATTCTGCAAAACGCTTGACATATTTTAGAAACATGATAAAATAATAGTCGTAGGGCGAATAAAATCGCTTTCAAACAAGAACAAAATTTTATAAGGAGATTTTTGCAAATGAACAATCAGGATATTGCAAAAAAGGTCATCGAAGCCCTTGGCGGACGTGAAAATGTCAACAGTGTTGCCCACTGTGCGACTCGTCTACGTGTCATGGTCAAAGATGAAGGGAAAATCAATAAGGAAGTGATTGAGAACTTGGATAAAGTTCAAGGGGCTTTCTTTAACTCAGGCCAATACCAAATCATCTTTGGTACTGGTACAGTAAACAAAATGTACGACGAAGTCGTTGCACTTGGTTTGCCAACCTCTTCTAAAGAAGACATGAAAGCTGAAGCTGCTAAACAAGGAAACTGGTTCCAACGTGCTATCCGTACTTTCGGTGACGTCTTTGTGCCAATCATCCCAGTTATCGTAGCAACTGGTCTCTTCATGGGTCTTCGTGGTCTCATGAACGCTCTTGGGATGACACTTCCAGAAGATGTTACCATTTACAGCCAAATCCTCACAGATACAGCCTTCATCATCTTACCAGGTTTAGTTGTATGGTCAACCTTCCGCGTATTCGGTGGTAACCCAGCTGTTGGTATCGTCCTCGGTATGATGCTTGTTTCTGGTTCGCTTCCAAACGCTTGGGCTGTAGCATCAGGTGGTGAAGTAACAGCTATGAATTTCTTTGGCTTCATTCCTGTTGTTGGTTTGCAAGGTTCCGTTCTTCCAGCCTTCATCATTGGGGTGGTCGGAGCCAAGTTTGAAAAAGCTCTCCGCAAAGTGGTTCCTGATGTCTTGGATCTCTTGGTGACACCGTTCGTGACACTTTTGGTCATGTCTATCCTTGGACTCTTTGTCATCGGACCAGTCTTCCACGTTGTTGAAAACTACATCCTTCTCGGAACAAAAGCGATTCTTGCCTTGCCATTCGGTCTTGGTGGTTTGGTCATCGGTGGGGTTCACCAATTGATTGTCGTATCAGGTGTGCACCACATCTTCAACTTGCTTGAAGTACAATTGCTTGCTGCTGACCATGCGAACCCATTTAACGCCATCATCACTGCAGCGATGACAGCTCAAGGGGCTGCAACTGTTGCCGTTGGTGTTAAAACGAAGAATCCTAAACTAAAAACACTTGCTTTCCCAGCTGCTCTTTCTGCCTTCCTCGGTATTACAGAGCCTGCTATCTTCGGGGTGAACTTGCGCTTCCGTAAACCATTCTTCCTTTCATTGATCGCTGGTGCTATCGGTGGTGGATTGGCTTCTATCCTTGGACTTGCTGGTACTGGTAATGGTATCACCATCATCCCTGGTACAATGTTGTATGTTGGTAACGGCCAATTGCTACAATACCTTCTTATGGTAGCTGTATCATTCGTTCTTGGTTTTGCCCTTACTTACATGTTTGGTTATGAGGACGAAAAAGAAGTTGCTTCTGAAGTAGCAACAGAACGTTTGGTTCAAGAAGAAACAACTGGTAACATTCCAGTAGCTCCTCAAAATGAAACAATCCAAACTCCAATCGTTGGGGACGTAGTTGCTCTTGAGAATGTTAATGACCCAGTCTTTTCAAGTGGTGCAATGGGACAAGGGATCGCTGTAAAACCAAGCCAAGGCGTGGTTTATGCACCAGCTGATGCAGAAGTATCGATTGCTTTTGCTACAGGACATGCTTATGGTTTGAAGACAGCAAATGGAGCTGAGATCTTGATCCACGTTGGTATCGACACGGTGACTATGAACGGTGAAGGCTTTGAACAAAAAGTTGCTCAAGGCGACAAGGTCAAAGCTGGTGACGTTCTTGGAACATTTGACTCAAATAAAATCGCTGCTGCAGGTCTTGACGACACAACAATGGTTATCGTAACCAACACAGCAGACTACGCTTCTGTGACACCAGTCGCAAGTGGTTCAGTTGTCAAGGGTGACGCTATCATCGAAGTGAAAGCCTAGTCCTCTTCGAAAATCAAATCTAAAAACAAAACGAACAAATATCATGTTTGTTCGTTTTTACTTGGATGGTAAGATTTACAGAGGAAAATCTAAAATATTGAGAAATCTAGCCTTTTAAAATGTGCTATAATAGAGAAAACAAAGATAAGAGGTTTATCATGACAAAATTATATGGAAGCTTAGAAGCGGGCGGTACAAAGTTTGTCTGTGCTGTCGGAGATGAAAATTTTAATGTTGTAGAAAAAACACAGTTTCCTACAACAACTCCTATCGAAACGATCGATAAAACCATCGAATTCTTTTCAAAATTCGATAATCTTGCAGGTCTTGCCATCGGATCTTTCGGTCCTATCGATATCGATAAAAACTCAAAAACCTATGGCTTTATCACAACGACTCCAAAACCTCACTGGGCAAATGTAGACCTACTTGGTGCCCTACGTCGTGCCCTTAACGTACCCATGTATTTCACCACTGACGTAAATAGCTCTGCCTATGGTGAAGTGGTTGCTCGTAACAATGCTGGTGGTCGTATCGAAAACTTGGTTTACTACACGATCGGTACAGGGATCGGTGCAGGTGTTATCCAACGTGGTGAGTTTATCGGTGGTGTGGGTCATCCTGAGATGGGTCACTACTATGTGGCTAAACACCCAATGGATGTAGAAAAAGAATTTAACGGCGTTTGTCCTTTCCACAAGGGTTGTTTGGAAGGATTTGCGGCTGGTCCAAGTCTTGAAGCTCGTACAGGGATTCGTGGTGAAAACATCGAACTCAACAGCTCTGTTTGGGATGTTCAAGCCTACTATATCGCTCAAGCTGCGGTCAATGCTACAGTGACTTTCCGCCCAGATGTGATCGTCTTTGGTGGTGGAGTTATGGCCCAACAACACATGCTGGACCGTGTCCGTGAGAAATTCACTGCTCTTCTCAACGGTTACCTACCAGTACCAGATGTGCGTGACTACATCGTGACTCCAGCAGTCGCAGGCAATGGTTCTGCTACACTTGGGAACTTTGTCCTTGCTAAGAGTGTCGCAAAATAAAACAAACAATCCGCTTGGGAAACCAAACGGATGTTTTGTTTGACGAAAATGTTTTTGAGCCTTTCCTTAAGTGATGACGGACGGTAGCGACTTTCTTCGAAGCTCCATATCGAAACCATTAGATTTCAGGTGTTTTTATCACAGCGGAAAGGCTAGGTAAGTCCTCGATTCACTATCGAAAAATAGGCATGATTTCCACACCAAAGTATATTTAGTATCAGACTATTTTCTATTTACGTTCTAAAAATCCGCTTGGGAAACCAAACGGATTTTTCTATTCTCAAAACATCTGCCAGAAGAAATCAATAATATAGGTCAAACCATAAGTATAAACCACTAGGGTAAAGGGCTTGGTCAAAACGATGATAATCATATAGCGTTTGAAGGTCATCTTGGTGAGGGCAGCCAGCATACAGAGAAAGTCAGCTGGACTGACAGGCCAGATCATCATAAAGATAAAGAAACGCTCGAAACGATTACCCTTATCTAGCCAACCAATGTACTTGTCATAGGTACGCTTGCTGACGACGGACTGGACAAAGGCAGCTCCGTAGAGGCGTACCAGGTAAAAGATAATGGCACAGCCAATCACGATGCCGATATAGTTGTAGATGGTTCCGATGATGTGGCCGTAAATAAAGACCCCAGCCACTGAGGTCAAAGCTCCCGGAATAATCGGAACAACAGTTTGTAGGATTTGTAAAAAGATAAAGAGTGGTGGCCCCCAAAGCCCAGCTTGCTGAATAAAGTCTGATAGGGTTTCCTTTGACTGTAAAACACCCGCCTGATAGGCCCAAATACAGAAAATCAAGGTGCCGACTCCCCCGACGATAGATGAGATATTGATGACTTGCTGTAGAAGGGGAGAAACAGCTTTCATTTGCTTATGCTGTGACATAGAAACTCCTTATAGATAGTATGATTCTACTATACCATATTTTTCTTATAAAGACTAATTTGATTCCTTATCTTGCTTTTTATATAAGTGTGGTACAATTAAAGGAGTAAGTCAAGAGATATAATGGTGAAAGAAATGTTAGATTTAAAATTTAAAGGAAGATGGAGAAAGTACCAAAAGGAAGTCTTAAATCGTTTTCAGAACTATCAAACAGATGGCCATGTTCACCTAGTGGCGGCACCAGGGTCCGGCAAGACCACCATTGGTATCGAGCTGATCGCTCGTTTTGGCAACCCAGCCCTTGTCTTGGTTCCAACTGTCACCATTCGTGAACAATGGGTAGATAGGATCCAAACTGCTTTTCTAGAGGATGGTCAGAGGCTTTCAGACCTCGTGTCCCAAAACTTAAAGGAGATGAAGGTATTAACGATTGTGACCTATCAGGCTTTTCATAGCGCCATGAACCAACTGCAATCACAAGAAGATGGAGAAGCAGAGGATTTTGTGGGGTTTGATTTGCTTGCAAGCCTAAGAGCTCAGAAAGTTGCGACTCTTTGTTTGGACGAATGCCACCACCTGCGCAATGAATGGTGGAAAAGTCTGGAAGCCTTTCGCAAGCAGTATGAACCGCTGCAAGTCATCTCCCTGACAGCGACACCACCTTATGACAGCGAGCCTGAACTCTGGGAACGCTATATCCGAATGTGTGGGGAAATTGACCAAGAAATCACGGTACCTGAACTAGTAAAGGAAGACACTCTTTGCCCTCATCAGGATTTTGTCTATATGTGTTCACCAACAGCTGAAGAGGCGGAACGTCTCAAATGGTTTGAGGAGACTAAGTGGGACTATATTCATCACCTTATAGTCGATCCTGACTTTCAAGCTCTAGTATTAGGTTCGAAGGTCCTCAAAGGGGATATTTCATCTGATTTGCTCTTAGAAGATCCCAAGTACTTGTCTGCTATGTTGATTTATATGCATTCTCAGGGGTTAACAATTCCTCCCTCTTTACAAAATTTACTGGGAACCCAGAAGCTTCCAGCATTGACCTCCTACTGGCTGGAGACGCTGTTGCAGAGCATACTCTATCAGACATCAGATTGGTATGAGGATCCAGATGGATATAGGAAAAAGTTAGAGGCTGACTTGAAGGCGCGTGGGTTGGTGGAAAAACGTCAGGTTTATCTAGTTAAGTCCAAGGCTTCTGACCAGCTTTTAACCCAATCTCTGGGGAAGTTGTCTGCCATTGCCGATATCTTTTTGACAGAGTATGAGAGTCTAGGTCAGGAACTGAGACAGTTAGTACTAGCTGACTATATTCGCAAGGATTTTGCCACCTATCTGGGAGATAATCAGGCAACCATTTCTCAGTTGGGGGTTCTCCCTTATTTTGAAAGCATTCGTCGCAAAGCTCAGGAGCAAGAGATAGCTGTATCTTTGGCTGTCTTGTCAGGGAGTATCGTTATTCTTCCCACCAATGTGGCAGCAGAGTTGAAGGAACTCTTGCCTCAGGTTCATCTTAGTTTTTCGTCTATTGGTCAGTTAGACCAAGAGGATTATGTGCTGGTGGGATTCCCTAGTACGGCTAAGGGTATTGTAGCGGCGGTGACGGAACTTTTCCAACGCGGTCGGATCCAAGTCCTAGTCGGAACCAAATCTCTCCTCGGAGAGGGTTGGGATGCTCCTTGTGTTAATTCCCTAATCCTCGGAAGCTTTGTGGGGAGCTTTATGCTGAGTAACCAGATGCGGGGGCGTGCCATTCGTATCTGGCCGGGACATCCAGAAAAGACCAGTAACATCTGGCATCTGGTAGCCGTTCAAGCGCAAGCGCTCATCACTCTTCCTGGTGAGGAGCCAAGACCAGAGAGCAATCAGGATCTGCAAACCTTGTCTCGTCGTATGGAACATTTTCTTGGACTGGCCTATAATCAGGAGAGTATTGAGACCGGTTTGGATCGTTTGGATTTTCCAAAGCCCCCTTTTAAGAAAAAGCAAATCAGAGAGTATAACGAACGGATTAAGATGTTATCCAAGGATCGAGCAGGTTTGCGCAAAAAATGGTACGATTCTCTCGTAGTGGCAGATCAATTTGAGATTGTCACTGAAGTTGCGACTCAAAAACAGAAAATTCCAATCATGCTCCAGTTTGATGCATTAAAATGGGTACGCATGTCTTTGTTGCTGTTAGCAGTGGATTTATTGGTTTTGTTGTTTAGAATGAGACTAACTGGAGTTTGGTGGCTTACAGCAGCTTGTCTCCTCTTTTTGGCCTTTGCATCTTGGCGCTACCTCTGCTATAAGAGTCCCTATAAACGCTTGCAGTCTCTGGGTGAGCAGATCCGAAAGGCTCTGCTAGATTCGGGGCATCTAACAGATGACCAATCTCGTATTCAGGTAGAGGAGGATAAGGAAAATTATTTGGTTTTCGCCTATCTCAAGGGAGGTAGTATGAGAGATAAGGAATTGTTTGCGCAGACTGTGGGAGAATTCTTTGCTCCAGTGGACAACCAGCGCTATCTCTTGAAGGCAGAGAAAGTCCGACAAGGTCAGTCACCTTACTATGTCGTGCCTAGTCTTTTTGACAAGCGCAAGGAAGATGCACAGAAATTCCTAAACTTTCTGATGCCTACTATCGGACGCTATCACCTCGTCTACACACGAACAGAGGCCGGACGGAAAATCCTTCTCGAAGCTCGTATCAAAGCTCTCTCTAACAAAAACGACCGTATCTTGACTAAGAAGAAGGTTAAAAGCCAGTTGGAGTAGGGGAGGTAGCTATTCGAAGTTTCGAAGATATGAATTTACTAAAGTTTATATGCATTCTAAACTTAGAATGACAAGAAATACATAAATTTATGAGCATTCTAAGCTTCGAATGGTCTAGCTGAGAAAGTTTTGAGGTCTTCGAACTTTCGAATAGTCTGCTTTCCTAAAATTTATATGTATTCTAAAGCTAGAAAAGTTAAAATCTAAAAATAGTAAGAGTCTCTATCTGACAGACGGAAATGTTTCCAGTCAGATAGAGATTTTTTGTTTTGGAAATAAAAGATTTGCCCTGAAAAGTACATTTTAGATGAAAATATTGACAGTTCAGAGGAAGGGGGGACAAATCTTTTAAAGTAACTGTTAGAATGGATTTATAAATTTAAGGGAAAACTCCTTTTTGAAATAATGGAAATAGAAAGGTTATCATCATGACAAAAACATTCACTATCCGTCCGCTAAGCTATACCAACTTTACCAACCGTGAGTTTGAAAGTCTCATGGTAGACACGGGTCAATTACTAGAAGTTTTTGCCAAGGCACACAAGGACGAGGATATGTATAGCAAGCACCTTGATTCCTTCAAGAGCAAGCTAGTAGACTTCCAAGCCCAACTAGCTATCGTAGAAAAGAAAGAAGCGACGAATCTGACTGAAGTCGATCGCAATCGTGATAGTGCCTTGGTCGGTCTCTTTACCCTTCATAGAGGATTTGCTAAGATCAAGGAGACCAAACTCAAAGAAGCCCATGAGACCTTGAAACCAGTCTTTGCTAAGTACAAGGATATCACCAAGCACAGCAATGATGTGGAAACGGCAGAAATCAAGAGTTTGCTCAAAACCCTCAGTGAAGAACCCTATCACACGGCAGTGACCAGTCTAGGACTGACACCCATGCTGACGGCGGTGATTAGTGCTCAGGAGGAGTATGATATAGTGGAAAGTCAGGCGCGTGCGCATAAGTCTGCCAAGGAAGTCGGCAAGACCAGACAAGTCCGCACCGAACTAACCAGCATCTACGATCTCTTTATGCGCTATACCGCAGCCAGTGCAGAAGCCTATCCTGAAAAGGAACACCTGACTCAACTCCTCAAGGACCTGAACACAATCCGAGATAGCAAGCGACGATTGACTGGTTCAAGTAAGAAGGATAAGAAAGTGAAAGAAGAGGAAACTACACAAGTAGCAGGATAAAGATAAACGTCTTTAGATATATTATTATCTAAAGGCGTTTTTTGGTGGATTCGTGGTATAATATTAGAAAATAGTAGATGAAATCTAATTCATTTTATATGTGTAAATTCAAACGTACTAAAAACTAGTTGATTAAAGATTGGGAATACTTATGGAAGAAAATATTATCAAATCTAAGGATAGAGTACAGAAACACGGAGAGGTTTTTACCCCTTCATGGATGGTCCAAAAGATGCTAGATACTCAAGGGATAAGGGAGAAAACAGAAGATATTTATGCTACTTTTCTAGAGCCGTCAGCAGGTGATGGAAATTTTTTAGAGGCAATACTTGAACGAAAACTCTCTGCTGTAACTAGGAATTATGACAATAAAAATTGGAAAACAAAATCTTTATTCGCTTTATCATCAATTTATGGAATTGAATATCTTGAAGATAATCTTGAAGTTGCTAGAGCAAGAATGTTTTTGCATTATCTTGATTGGTTTGAGGAAGTATTTGGAGAAAGATTGAGTAGCAGAAATGATTTATATAAATCAGCTCGTTACTTAATTACTAAAAATATTGTTAGAGGGAATACATTGACAAAAAGACATCCTGATACAGATGAGCCTATCATGTTTAATGAGTGGAAACGAATAAAGGGTTATCCTAGTTTGGTTGAAAAAATTCCTTTTACATTTGCTGAATTATTTGGTGAAGATATAGTTGATAATGGGAAAATGGTTGAAGGACAACTAAGCTTATTTGAACTCACGGAAGAAAACATGCAAAATAAAGAAGTCCGTCAAGTAAGGATTAAAAAAGTTTATACCTTGGGAGAATAGAATTTTATGATGTCGAATTTTAATTTTTTAAAAGTAGATTTAGATACAGCGGAGCTTTTTTCAACCATCAATATGGCGGAGCTAAATTATACTCAAGGAGATTATGAAGGTGTACTAACTAAAGTTCGGAAGGTTGCCGAGAATACAACAACTCTGTTTGCTGACCGAGTATATATTGAGTTACCTAAGCATTCAACATTTCACGAGAAATTACAAATTTTAAAACAACGTATTGGGAATAAGGCAATAGTAGATGCTTTTTTTGAAATTAAAGGTCACGGTAATAATTCTGCTCATAAATTAAATCCGAAAGATGCCACCAAAGAAAATGCGCTAAAATCATTAGAGCTAGTTTATATGATTTTAGTGTGGTTTGTAACAGAATATGTTGACGATGAAATTAAAGTCTCACTATATGATAAGTTTTTAGAGCCAAAAGCTCAAGAAAGATATAAGACTGCGGAGCGTAAATTCATTTATGTACAAACTGTAGATAATAAATCTGGCTTATTTCCAGCTTATGAAGGTGCTCAAAAAGTTGGAGAAGGAACAGTGTCATCAGATGATGTTGAAGCAGACTGGACTCCAAATAGTGAATTTTTACGTGCGATTGCTCCCAAACGAATAAAACAATATATGACAACCTCTGGTCTTCCTTTTGATCTTGGGTGGGTGGAGTTAGCCTATAAAAAGTCAACAAAAACATGGTTTCATGATTACGAAGTTCACGAAGTATTGAGACGTTCTGGTATTGGTCATCCAAAGGAATTAGAGGGGAACGAGTGGTTTGAAACTGATTTAGAGACAGCAAAAAAAAGCTATCAAGGCAGTCAAGGATGGGCGGTCGTTTATCAGTGATAATCAAGCTGAATATAAAGCTGAAAAAATTAAAATTACACTTCGTCCTGAGCAGGATGCAGCCGTTAAGCAAACACAAAAAACTTATAAGAAAAAAGATCGTATGCTTTGGAATGCTAAAATGCGTTTTGGTAAAACCTTAACTTCTTTGGAACTTATTAAACAAGAAGGCTTTCAACGTGTCCTAATCATGACTCATAGACCTGTTGTTAACAAATCTTGGTTTGATGATTTTAAAAAGATGGACTTAGCTGAAGATGGTTACTTGTATGGTTCTGTTGATAGAGGAGAAAGACTTTCAACCCTGAAAATAGGTGATAGTCCATTTATTTATTTTGCCTCTATTCAACTTCTGCGTTATAAGGGTGCTCAGACTAATCTTCCAGAGTTTGCCGATATAGATTGGGATTTGATTATTATTGATGAAGCTCATGAGGGCACACAGACTGATCTTAGTGATACTGTTTTGAAAGCTTTGGTAAAAGAAAATCATACCAAAATTTTAGAATTATCTGGAACACCTTTTAACATTCTAGATCAATTCGATCCTGAACAAGTCTATACATGGGACTATGTCATGGAACAGCAAGCTAAGCTGAAATGGGACTTGGAAAATCCTGATCAACCTAACCCTTATGAACAACTTCCAGAAGTGCTTATGTATACTTTTGAGATGAAACATAAGGAAAAATTTACCGATGAAAATAAAGCTTTTAATTTCCGAGAATTTTTTAGAGTTGATGATAAGGGAGAATTAGTTTATAAAGCAGATGTTCGACGTTTTTTGGATAATATTACTAACCCAAATAGTGACACTAATTATCCTTTTTCAACAAAAGAGTATCGTGAAGAATTACGTCATACTCTTTGGCTCATGCCAGGTGTTAAAGAAGCAAACGCCTTCGAAAAACTTTTAAAAGAGCATTCTGTATTTGGAATGGACTATGAGATCGTAAATGTTGTCCGAAATGATAAGAGTGATAATGTTTTAGATAGTTCAGATGATGATCTTGCAAAAGTTCGTAATGCTATAACTGCTGACCCTTCTAAGACAAAGACCATCACTTTAACTGTTCGTAAGTTAACAACAGGAGTCAATGTTCCAGAGTGGACAGCCGTTATGTTTCTTTCAAATACAAGTAGTTCTATGAATTATTTACAGGCTGCTTTTCGTGCACAGACGCCATTCTCACATGAAAAATTAGGTATGAAGAAACGCTGCTATGTCTTTGATTTTGCTCCTGATCGTGCTTTGACAGTAATGGCTGAAAGTGCTCAAATTAACTCAGGTGTTGGTAAGAAAAATACTCAACAACAGAAACAAGCTATGTCAAATTTGCTTAACTTTTTACCAATTTTGGGTAAGGGCGATAATGGTATGCAACCCTTTGATGTTGATCGTATGCTAACGCAGATAAAGAAAGTCTATGCCGAAAAAGCTGTCCGATCAGGTTTTGAAGATGACAGTCTCTACAATGACTACCTCTTAACACTAACTTCTGATGATGCTGAACGTTTTAATAAATTAAGTGCTATCGTTGGTAAAACGCAAAAACAAAAAACGCCTACCAAGGTTACAGTTAATAAAAATGGTTTAACCAATGAAGAGTATGATAAGGCAGAACGTGCTAAGAAAAAACCTCCTCGTGAGCGTAGTCAAGAGGAAAAAGAGGCAATAGAGAAACTAAAAGTGGCTCGTAAACAACAAAAAACTTTGATTTCTATCTTACGTGGAGTTTCTATTCGTATTCCAATGATGATTTATGGAATGGATGTTGATTTAAGTAAAGATATCACTATCGAAGACTTTATCAAAGAAGTCGATGATGATTCTTGGAAAGAATTCATGCCTTCTGGATTCACTAAAGGCATGTTTAAGGAAATCACTAAGTATTATGATGCAGAGGTCTTTATTGAAGCAGGTCGAATCATTCGTCAACGAGCTAAATCTTTTGATAGTCTTGATTTTATTGAACGTGCAGAAGAAATTGCCACTTTATTTGGCAGCTTTAAAAACCCAGATAAGGAGACTGTTTTAACACCATGGCGCGTGGTCAATATGCAAATTGTTAAAGGAATTGGAGGACTTAATTTCTATGATGATAACTTTGAATCTATGACAGATGGCGCTAAGCCTAATCTTCATTGGGTAGAAACAGAAGTTACGGGTAGTGTTTACCATCCAGATACTAAAATCATTGATATTAATGCTAAGACAGGACTTTATCCTTTGCATGCTGCTATGAGTCTCTATTATCAATATGTACAGAATAATGATGATAATTACTTCGATGCGGATAGTGTATATCGTGAAATCTTAGAAAACAATATCTATGCTATTGCAAAAACACCAATGGCTAAGACAATCACAGAACGAACTTTAACAGGCTATAAGAAATATCAGACCAATGTAGCCTATATCGAAAATTTCTCAGATACATTAAAATCGAGTATAGAAGAAGGTAAAAAACAAGTAGAGGAGGCATTTGATAAAGTGAAATTTGATGTTGTGATTGGGAATCCACCGTATCAGGAGTCAACGAATGATAAGACAATGAGAGCCGGTCAACAAAAAAGAGTGCGTAATGTTTTTCAAGATTTTCAGTTAGTTGCTGATGTGGTTGCCCAAAATTTTTCTTGTTTGATTTATCCTGGTGGAAGATGGATCCATAGATCTGGAAAGGGAATGACAGAATTTGGATTAAATCAAATCAATAGTCTGCATCTTGCCAAGCTATTTTATTATCCTAAGGCGGACGAGATTTTTAAGGATGTTGCTATTGGTGATGGTATTTCAGTTGTAGTTAAGGATTTCAGAAAGAGAAATTCTCAATTTGAATATATTTATTCTGAGGATGGAAATGAACAGATTGAACTAATAGATTCTCCAGGGGAAAAATTATTAGTCTTAAATCCTAAAAATCGTCATGTTGTTGATAAGATTGAAAAATTTGTTAACGTAAGTAAATTTAAGTTCATCTCTGAAAGTAGCGTTATTAATCAAAAGTTATTCCAGATTGAGAGTGATTTTGCGGAACAAAATCCTGATAAAGTTGAGATTTATACAGGACAGTCAGTAGATTACAAAAAACAAATTAAATTATTTACCAATGATAAAGGTGGAAAGACAGGTCGAGCTACATGGTTTATTGCTGATAGAGATGCTATTAAAGTGAACAATCATTTGATTGATAAGTGGAAAGTTGTTGTATCTAGTGCGAATGCAGGTGGCCAAAAACGTGACAATCAATTAGAGATTTTAGATAATCACTCTGCTTTTGGACGATCTCGCATAGCTCTAAAAGCGTTTGATAGTGAGCGAGAAGCACAAAATTTCTATAAATATATGAAGAGTTATATTATTAGATTTGCTTTTTTGATGACGGACGAATCTCTTAGTTCATTGGGGAAATATGTACCAGATTTAATAGATTATAGCTCAGAGAATAATATAATTGATTTTGAAGATGATATTGATTTGCAGTTGAAGAAATTAATGAAACTTTCAGGACTTGAGATGGAATATATTAAAGAATATGTTGACAACTTCAAAAAGTAAAAGAAGTAGAGGCAAAAATACTTTTTTATTTATGGGTCATGTTAAGTTAGATTAGTAATGGAAGGGAAAGAAATGTTACTTTTTTCTACAATTTTAAAGATTGATAAGTCGTTAACTAAAGATGATTTTTTGAATTTAGTAATTGAATGGAATCAAGGAAGTCCACATGAAAATAATGTTATACCCAATTTGAATTGGGATGGATCCTACAATCAAAAATTTGGTGATGAAACCATTTCACTTGAATTTAAAGAATATAGAAATGAAGAAATCATAGCTGTGAGATATGTAAAAAAATTAGATGATGGTATCATTTGGAAAACAGATTATATCATGAATTTTAAAGACTTTAAGATGTCAATCATGTTAGATCGTAGTTTTACTGAAGATGCTATTGGTGTTGACCCTTCATTTACAACTCCATTATTTATTAAATTATTGATTGAAAAAGGTTATGTCGTAAATGACAATGACCTTCCTGTACTAATGGCTCCTCACCTGATTGACCGTGAAAGCGTCAGTATTTTGACTACTGTCATAAATGGAACAAAGACCTATGATTTACCTGTAGTTTATGTATCAAAAACATTTTCAGATAGGATTCCTATTGACATTAATAAATTGGCTTATTCTCTTAAAGGTGTAGCACATATTTTTGTACAATATGATCTTGAAACAAATACTTTAATTCGGGAACAATGTGAGGGGGCTAACGAGTACAATGGAGCAATTGGGATCTATTATCAATCAGATGTAGTGAAACATAAGAGACTTTTAAATTATGAATCTTTTGATCCAACTATAACTAGACAAAACATTGTAAAAGACATTATTAATTTTACAAATCAGCAAAGCATTGATCCGTTGTATACATGGGATGGAGTGACAACTTTCCTGTTAAAAGATCGATTTAAAAGTCAAAAAGATAAACGAACAAAAGCTGAGAGAACAAAGGAAGAAACGGACGAACTCTTAGAAAGTTTTAGTAGTGATTTCGATGCTTTAACAGAAGAAAATAGCCGTTTACGTGACAATATTTCTGATTTGGAAAGTGAGTTAGCTTTCTATAAAAATACTTTCAATAATAAGACGGTGAGTGCTAGAGGTTTCTTATCTAGAGGAAGTGAAAAAGAATTTTTCACAGATGAGAAGAAAGAATTTATTTTATCTGTGTTATCTGATAGTTTAGCAAGTATTAAAGACAATACACGCAAAAAGCATATCGTTCAGGATATTATTCAGCAAAATAATAGTGAAGATATTCTTAGCAAGAAGAGAGAAGAAGTGAAACGTCTTTTAACAGACTATAGCGGTTTAACTGGAAGATTGAAGCAGGATTTGAAACAATTGGGATTCTCTATTACAGAGGATGGTAAACATTATAAATTAACTTATTTTAACGATAAACGTTATATTATTCATATGGCAAAAACACCAAGTGATGGGCGAGCTGGAAAAAATATTGTTTCAGATATAAATAATAAAGTGTTTTAGAATTGTAGTCATTTTGTATTTTTTTAAGAATTGCCTCACACCAGAAGCCGATGCTGAGTTCAAAGAGTTTTTGAAAAACTTTAAAGGGTGATGGGCTTAATTGATTCGCTCATAATTCGCTCATTTTTAGGATACAACTTTGTTTCCATATTTCCTGGAAACGGATAGAAAACAAGGAGAAAGATGGAACAAATTAACCAAAAATCCCAGTGCCAACAACTCTGGGCTAGGAACAAATACCTCGTTTTGAGTCATTCCAGCAATATTTACAATGAGATTCGCCAATACTTGAAGAATGAAGAGGTGGAGGTGAATCAGGTTCAAGAGATGATAGACCGAGCTTGTCAAATCCCAGAACATAGGGGTCAGGTTTGCAATGCCTTTCAGCATATTTGGGGCTATTTCAAAAAGAAAGCGACAGATGCTGAGCGAAAGGACTATATGCTCTTGCTTGATCGCTACCGCTTTGGTCAGGCTTCCAAGGAAGACTTGATTGCTAAGACTCGAGAGTTGCTTGATCGCTATCCGAATACCTACTTGCAACATTCGACTTTACTGAAAGGAGGCTCCCATGAGACTTTGGCATGAGGCTTTGATTTCACAACTTCCCCGTCCGCAGCTTTTGGGGCAACATCGAGAGTGCTGCGCCCTGCGTGGCAATGGCTGGGGGAGAAAGCATGCGACGGTGGACTATGTCTTTACTCACTCGCCCTATCGTCTCTATGCCTATCATCGCTTGATCATGGAGGAGATGGCTGACCGTGGCTACAATGTCAGTCCAGAGTGGCTGGACAAGAACTATCGTGGCAAGACCTGTCCTCCTTATGAAGACTTAGCAGAGGAGAAGCTAGCCAAGCCCATCTATAGTGAGCATGATGCAGAATACTATGAGGAGTGTCTGGCTAATCTCCGAGAGAAAGGCATTGAGCTGGAGTAAGAGTCAGGATTAGCTCCACATTATAACTCTTCTCATAATTTTTTCGAATAATAAAAATGAGACCTTTAGAATGATTCTAAGGTCTTCTTTTTATGGGTATTAGAATTTACTTTTAATAACTTTTAAGTTATAATTAAATTGAAAAGAGGTTGCTTGGTGCATACAATTTACTTCTATAAGGACAAAAATGGAAATGAGCCAGTCTTAGATTATATGAGAGAATTGGCTATAAAGAAGAGTAAGGACAGTCGCATCAAACTCAATAAACTAAATGACTATATCGAGTTGCTTAGTCAGCATGGGACTAGAGCTGGTGAACCCTATATCAAACATTTGGAAGATGAGATTTTGGAACTAAGACCTCTGAGGGATAGGATATTATTTGTGGCTTGGCTTGATGGGAGTTTTGTTCTCTTACATCATTTTGTCAAAAAGACTCAGAAAACTCCTAGGAGAGAAATTGAAAAAGCCAAGCGTGAACTGAAGGACATAAAAGAAAGAGGGTTAAGTGATGAAGAATAGTGCCATTGGAAGTAACTGGAAAGATATCCGATCTGAACTCTTTACCAAGGAGGAAATCCTTGAAAGTGATATGCGAGTAGCTATCATGAGTGAGTTGATAGAAGCTAGACATGAGCAAGGTATCAGTCAGAAAAAACTAGAAGAACTCAGTGGAGTGAGCCAGCCTGTTATAGCTAGGATGGAGACAGGAAAGACCAGTCCTCAGTTGGATACGGTCTTAAAAGTCTTAGCCAGTTTAGGAAAGACACTAGCAGTCGTACCACTTGAACAGGAAAAAGGTTGATAGGGATGAAATTACTTGGTTGGCTAAAACCATCCACTGGATAATTTTACTTCCCGTCCGCACTTTTTCAGGGAAATATCAGAATTACAAAAGAAAACCAACCTATAGTCTTTTCTAATAACAAGCCATAGTCACTGATGAGAATCGTCAATAGCTCGTTTGAGCATTCCAACTAAAATACAGCCACAAAACAAGCTATACAAAGGATTTGAGACTCTAGTCTCAAGTCTTTTTCTTTTGACCAAAAGAGTGATATAGTTTCAAACTATATCAAAGCCTAATTATTTACAATTATACAGACAGTTTCTTTTCTGTTAAGATAGTTTCAACAACAAATTTTGGAGGACACATCATGTCAACTACGATCATCGGTTTCCCTCGTTTGGGTGAATTCCGCGAATTAAAATTTACAACTGAAAAATACTTTAGAAAAGAAATCTCAGAAGACGAACTCTTGGCAGCAGCAAAAGACTTGCGCGCGAAACACTGGAACATTGTCAAAGAAAAAGGCATCACTGAAATTCCATCAAATGACTTTTCTCACTATGACAACTTCCTAGATGCAGCCTTCCTTTTCAACGTGGTGCCTGCTTCTGTTCAAAACTTAGACTTATCTGACCTTGAGCGCTACTTTGCTTTGGCGCGTGGTTACCAAGGAGAAAAAGGGGATGTGCGTGCCCTTCCGATGAAGAAATGGTTTAACACCAACTACCACTACATCGTGCCTAAATTTGAAAAAGACACTCAAGTTAAACTGGCTGGTCACAAGATCTTTGATGAGTTCCAAGAAGCTAAAGAACTTGGTCTCAACACTCGTCCTGTCCTTGTAGGTCCATTCACTTTCCTTCAATTATCAGACTTTGAAGAAGGCGTGAAAGCAGAAGACTTCGTAGACAGCTTAGTAGCTGCTTACCAAGAAGTTTTTGCTAAATTGGCGGAACTTGGTGCGACTCGCATCCAACTCGACGAAGCGGCTCTTGTCAAAGACTTGACAGCTGAAGAAAAAGCTCTCTTCTTGAACCTCTACAATAAACTCTTGGCTGATAAAAAAGGTCTTGAAGTCTTGCTTCAAACATACTTCGGTGACGTTCGTGATGTTTACGCTGACCTTGTGAACTTGCCAGTAGATGCCATCGGTTTGGACTTCGTTGAAGGTAAGAAAACTCTTGAACTCGTTAAAGGTGGCTTCCCAGCTGACAAGACTCTTTATGCAGGTATTGTCAATGGTAAAAACATTTGGCGTAACAACTACGAAAAGAGCTTGGCTATTCTTGAGCAAATTCCAGCTGAAAACATCGTATTGACAAGCTCATGCTCACTTCTTCATGTGCCATTTACAACTGCTAATGAAGAATTTGAACCAGCAATCTTGAACCACTTTGCCTTTGCAGTTGAAAAATTAGAAGAACTTCGTGATTTGGATGCTATCCGCAATGGTCAAGGCGCAGAAGCTCTTGCAGCAAATAAAGAACTCTTTGCGACTGAACGTGTGGGTGAAAATGCAGAACTTCGTGCGCGCATCGCTGGTTTGACAGACGCTGACTACACTCGTTTGCCAGCCTTTGCGGAACGTGAAGCCATCCAAGAAGAAGCTTTCAAACTTCCAGCTCTTCCAACAACAACCATCGGTTCATTCCCTCAAACTAAGGAAGTCCGTGCCAAACGTTTGGCTTACCGTAAGGGTGAATTGTCACAAGAAGAATACGATGCCTTTCTTGCTGAAACTATCGACGAATGGATCAAATGGCAAGAAGAGGTTGGATTTGACGTGCTTGTGCACGGTGAATTTGAGCGTAACGACATGGTTGAGTACTTCGGTCAAAACTTGTCAGGTTACCTCTTCTCTAAGAATGGTTGGGTGCAATCTTACGGTATGCGTGGAGTTAAACCACCAATTATCTGGGGTGATGTAACTCGTCTTAACCCTATCACTGTTAAATGGTCTAGCTATGCACAAAGCCGTACTGACAAACCTGTTAAGGGTATGTTGACTGGACCGGTTACCATCCTCAACTGGTCATTCCCACGTGAAGACATCTCTATCAAGGATTCTACTCTTCAAATCGCTCTTGCTATCAAGGATGAAGTGCTTGACCTTGAAGCTGCTGGTGTGAAAATCATCCAAATCGACGAGGCTGCTCTTCGTGAGAAATTGCCACTCCGTCGTAGCGACTGGTATGAAGACTACCTTGACTGGGCTATTCCTGCCTTCCGCTTGGTACACTCTACAGTTGCGCCAGATACTCAAATCCACACTCACATGTGTTACTCAGAATTTACAGATATCATCCCAGCTATCGACAACATGGATGCAGACGTGATTTCCTTTGAAGCAAGCCGTTCAAACCTTGAAATCTTGGACGAACTCAAAGCGAAAAACTTCCAAACAGAAGTGGGACCTGGGGTTTACGATATCCACTCTCCTCGTGTGCCAAATGAAGGCGAAATCGACCACACAATCGATGCTATTCTTGCCAAAGTTCCAAGCAAGAAAGTTTGGATCAACCCTGACTGTGGTTTGAAAACACGCGGTATTCCAGAAACAAAAGAAAGCTTGATCCGCCTTGTCGAAGCAGCAAAAGCTGCGCGTGAGAAATTATAAGATAAGATTTCTCTCTTGACCCTGACTGATCAAGGAACTGCTTGGCCCTAGCTGCTCAGCAATCATGAAATCAAAAAGAAAAGGATAATGACTATGTCACGCCAAACGCCGTCACTTTCATTTGAAGTGTTCCCTCCAAACCCAGCTGTGGGTAATGATAAAATTATTTCAGCCTTGCAGGATATGCGGGAGCTGACACCGCACTTTATCAGTGTGACTGCCAGCAATAATAAATTTAATATCAAGGAAACAACGGTTCGTTTGGCTGACTTTATCCAGAATGACTTGGCGATTCCAACCATTGCCCACTTGCCAGCTATCTATCTGACCAAGGACAAAGTTGCTGAAACCATTGCAGACTTGGATAAGGTTGGGGTACAGAAAATCTTGGCCTTGCGTGGGGATATTATCCCTGATGTGGAACCACAAAAGGATTTCCGCTATGCAACGGACTTGATCGAGTTCATCAAGGAACAAGCCCCTCACTTTGATATTGTTGGCGCTTGCTACCCAGAGGGGCACCCTGACTCGCCAAACCAAATCTCAGATATTCAAAATCTCAAGAAGAAAGTGGACGCAGGCTGTTCAAGCCTTGTAACGCAACTTTTCTTTGACAATGAGCGCTTCTACGATTTCCAAGATAAGTGTACCTTGGCAGGGATTGATGTTCCCATTCATGCGGGAATCATGCCAATTCTGAATCGAAATCAAGCGCTTCGTCTCTTGAAGACTTGTGAGAATATCCACCTTCCACGCAAATTTAAAGCTATCTTAGACAAGTATGAGCATGACCCTGAGTCGCTCAGAGCAGCAGGACTTGCCTATGCCGTGGATCAGATCGTGGACTTGGTAACTCAGGATGTCGCAGGTGTGCATCTCTACACCATGAACAATGCTGAAACAGCAAAATACATCCACCAAGCAACCCATGCCTTGTTCAACCATCAGTCTTTAGGATAATAAAAAGCAAACCATTCTTCTCAGGTGAGGGGAATGGTTCCTTTTTAATAGAAAAGCCCGCACTTTTTAAGAAAAATATGATAAAATAGACTCTGTACGTACTTGATACAAAGATGAGGGTATAAAATAATACAATGCATTCAAATTGCAAGATTTAGCGATACGAACGAGTCAAATCGATGTTATTTGACGAGAGAGTTAGTAAAGCATTTAGCTAATCGCCTAATAGCGATTAGCGTGAAAGGATTAGATCCTTTAGCATCAAACCTTTCTAATGATTTGTAGCTTGAGTAATTGAACCCGGCCGAAAAGCTGTGTAAAAAAGATAAACTGTCTTGTCTTCATCGAAGACTTCGTCAGTTTCCTATTTTTACTTTGCTTTTGACGTCCTTGGTATCTTGATCTTTGTAGGCAAGGCGTATAATTTCATCAATCCAAAGGGGATTAAAATGACAAAACAAGTGTTTCAAACGACTTTTGCGGGTCGTGAGTTAATCGTAGAGACTGGTCAGGTTGCTAAACAAGCAAATGGCGCTGTTGTCGTGCGTTATGGTGAGTCAACTGTCTTGACTGCGGCCGTGATGTCTAAGAAAATGGCAACTGGGGATTTTTTCCCACTCCAAGTCAACTACGAAGAAAAAATGTATGCGGCTGGGAAGTTTCCTGGTGGCTTTATGAAACGTGAAGGACGTCCTTCAACTGATGCGACTTTGACAGCGCGTTTGATTGACCGTCCAATCCGTCCAATGTTTGCGGAAGGTTTTCGTAACGAAGTACAAGTGATTAACACCGTCCTTTCTTATGATGAAAATGCATCTGCACCGATGGCAGCTATGTTTGGTTCATCCTTGGCACTTTCTATCTCAGATATTCCATTTGACGGACCTATTGCTGGGGTACAAGTGGGTTATGTAGATGGTCAAATCATCATCAACCCTACTCAAGAACAAGCAGAGCAATCTCTTCTTGAATTGACAGTAGCTGGTACCAAGCACGCTATCAACATGGTTGAGTCTGGTGCCAAAGAATTGTCAGAAGAAATCATGTTGGAAGCCCTTCTCAAAGGGCACGAAGCTGTTAAAGAATTGATTGCCTTCCAAGAAGAAATCGTTGCGGCAGTCGGTAAGGAAAAAGCAGAAGTGGAATTGCTTCATGTGGATGCTGAATTGCAAGCTGAAATCATCGCGTCCTACAACAGTGACCTCCAAAAAGCGGTTCAAGTAGAAGAAAAATTGGCTCGTGAAGCTGCAACTCAAGCAGTTAAAGACCAAGTGACTGCGGTGTATGAAGAAAAATATGCAGACCACGAAGAATTTGACCGTATCATGCGTGATGTGGCTGAAATCTTGGAACAAATGGAACACGCTGAAGTACGCCGTTTGATTACAGAAGACAAGGTTCGTCCTGACGGTCGTAAGGTCGATGAAATCCGTCCTTTGGATGCGGTTGTTGACTTTCTTCCTCGTGTGCATGGTTCCGGTCTCTTCACTCGTGGACAAACTCAAGCCCTTTCAGTCTTGACCTTGGCTCCGATGGGAGAAACGCAAATCATCGATGGTTTGGATCCAGAGTACAAGAAACGCTTTATGCACCACTATAACTTCCCTCAATACTCTGTAGGGGAAACTGGTCGTTACGGTGCACCAGGTCGTCGTGAAATTGGTCACGGTGCTCTCGGTGAGCGTGCCCTTGCTCAAGTCTTGCCAAGTTTGGAAGAATTTCCATACGCGATCCGCTTGGTAGCTGAAGTATTAGAATCAAACGGTTCATCTTCTCAAGCCTCTATCTGTGCGGGAACTCTTGCTCTTATGGCTGGTGGTGTACCAATCAAGGCGCCAGTAGCAGGGATTGCTATGGGTCTCATCTCAGATGGAAATAACTATACAGTATTGACAGATATCCAAGGTTTGGAAGACCACTTTGGAGATATGGACTTTAAGGTTGCTGGTACTCGTGACGGGATTACAGCCCTTCAAATGGATATCAAGATTCAAGGAATTACTGCTGAAATCTTGACAGAAGCCCTTGCTCAAGCCAAGAAAGCGCGTTTTGAAATTCTTGATGTGATTGAAGCTACCATTCCTGAAGTTCGTCCAGAATTGGCTCCAACTGCACCGAAAATTGATACCATCAAGATTGATGTCGACAAGATCAAGATTGTCATCGGTAAGGGTGGAGAAACCATCGACAAGATTATCGCTGAAACAGGCGTTAAGATTGATATTGATGAGGAAGGTAATGTATCTATCTACTCTAGTGACCAAGATGCCATTAACCGAACCAAAGAAATCATCGCTGGCTTGGTTCGTGAAGCCAAAGTGGATGAAGTTTACCATGCTAAGATTGTTCGTATCGAGAAATTTGGTGCCTTTGTCAACCTCTTTGATAAGACAGATGCACTTGTTCACATCTCAGAAATGGCTTGGACTCGTACCAACCGTGTCGAGGACTTGGTAGCTATCGGTGATGAAGTCGATGTTAAGGTTATCAAGATTGATGAAAAAGGCCGTATCGATGCCTCTATGAAGGCACTTCTTCCTCGTCCGCCAAAACCTGAGCATGATGAAAAAGGTGAAAAGTCTGAGCGACCTCACCGTCCACGTCATCACAAGGACCACAAACCTAAGAAAGAAGTTACAGAAACACCAAAAGATTCAGAATAAGAAAAGGAGAAATGTATGGGATGGTGGCGCGAAACCATTGATATTGTAAAAGAAAATGATCCAGCGGCACGCAACAGTTTGGAAGTTTTGCTGACTTATCCAGGTGTCAAGGCCTTAGCTGCCCACCGTCTCTCGCATTTTCTATGGAAGCATGGCTTCAAACTCCTGGCTCGGATGCACAGTCAGTTTTGGCGTTTTTGGACCCAGATTGAGATTCATCCGGGTGCCCAGATTGACTCAGGTGTTTTTATCGACCATGGTTCAGGTCTGGTGATTGGAGAGACGGCGATTGTTGAAAAAGGCGTTCTTCTCTATCACGGAGTGACTCTTGGTGGAACAGGGAAGGATGTTGGCAAACGCCATCCGACTGTGCGTAAAGGAGCTCTCATATCAGCCCATGCCCAAGTTATCGGACCGGTAGAAATCGGTGAAAATGCCAAGGTTGGTGCAGCTGCAGTTGTCGTAGCAGATGTACCTAGTGATGTGACGGTGGTCGGAATTCCGGCGAAGATCGTCCGAGTTCATGGACAGAAGGATGAGCCTATCATTCACGAAGTCGAAGAAAAACGGGAGTACTACGTCAATAAACTCGAGCAGGCTAAAGAAGCCAGTCACAGATCGTCGGGGTTGTAGAGAACAGTTATATATAAGTAAGGGAAGTGGTCGGAATGGATATTTTTTTATTATTTTAGTTTTCTTTTCATTTATCTGTTTTTACTTTTACTCTAAACAAAAAGAAATGAAAATGGACATGGAGGCAGATTATAGCGATATTATAGGTCAAAAAGAAGAAATTGATGGGAAATTGTGCTTATTGTTTGAGTACACAAAGTATCAACCACGAAAGTACGATTATATTCTTGATAATTTTTTTCCTGGTCAAAGTGTTTTTGCAATTGATCCGAGAACAAATGAAGCAGATCCAAAACTGGAGTATGTTATATTAGATAGAATAGACCTAGAATATAAGAAAGATCGCAAAGAATTATTCGCCCCTTTTTATATCGTTTTTACGATTAAACCTAGAGAGGAATATAATAACTATTCAACCAGTATAGTCCATAATGCTCCCGTTCAAAATAACTATGCTGGTAATAACTATCAAGATAACAGATATAGCAATTACTATAATGAAATTATTTCAGTGTTGAATGAATACAAAACAGAATTGATTCGACATGGTATTAATGATAGCGAAATTGATAGTATCATTACTTCTCCGCAAGATAAACAAAAATTGGAATATTTCGTAGAAAAGTATGAACCAATTTTAAGAACTATTGAAGTTGCAAGTGCGGCTGCTACTCTTTTTGATTTATTGCTGAAATTTTTATAGATAGTAGGATATAGGAGTATTTTATGATTAAAATCTATGACACCATGTCTCGTGATTTGCGAGAATTTGTCCCTATCGAGGACGGCAAGGTTAAGATGTATGTCTGTGGGCCAACCGTCTATAACTATATCCACGTGGGGAATGCTCGTTCAACAGTAGCCTTTGATACTATTCGTCGCTACTTTGAGTACCGTGGTTATGAGGTTGCCTATATTTCCAACTTTACGGATGTGGATGATAAGATTATTAACCGTGCCAAGGAAGAAGGCATCACGCCTCAGGAGGTTGCGGACAAGTACATCGCTGCCTTTCGTGAGGATGTGACAGCCTTGGGCGTGAAACCTGCGACTCGCCATCCACGTGTAGTAGAGTTTATGGCGGACATCATCCGTTTTGTGGAAGACTTGATTGAAAAAGGCTTTGCCTACGAGAGTCAAGGGGATGTTTACTTCCGTGTGGAAAAATCTCATAACTATGCCAAGTTAGCCAATAAAACCTTGGAAGATTTGGAGCTGGGTGCTTCAGGTCGTACAGATGAAGAAACGGCTCGTAAGGAAAATCCTGTAGACTTTGCCCTTTGGAAAGCTACAAAACCAGGCGAGATTTCCTGGGACAGTCCTTGGGGACCTGGTCGTCCGGGCTGGCATATCGAGTGTTCGGTCATGTCGACAGAGATTTTGGGCGATACCATTGATATCCACGGTGGGGGAGCTGATCTGGAGTTTCCTCACCATACCAATGAAATTGCCCAGTCAGAAGCCAAAACAGGTAAGACTTTCGCCAACTACTGGATGCACAACGGCTTTGTCAATATCGACAATGTCAAGATGTCTAAGTCCTTGGGCAACTTTATAACCGTACACGATGCCCTTAAAACTCTTGATGGGCAAGTGTTGCGTTTCTTCTTTGCGACTCAGCATTACCGTAAGCCTATCAACTTTACCGAAAAAGCAGTGCGAGACGCCGAGACCAATCTCAAGTATCTGAAGAACACTTACGAACAACCATTTACAGGAAACGTGGATACCCAAGAGTTACAGGCTTTTAAAGATAAGTTTGTTGCCGCTATGGATGAGGATTTCAACTCTGCCAACGGTATCACAGTTGTCTTTGAAATGGCCAAATGGATCAACTCCGGCAACTATGATGCAAGTGTTAAGGAAGCTCTTGCGGCGATGTTGGAAGTCTTTGGGATTGTCTTTGTTGAGGAAGTTTTGGATGCAGACATTGAAGCTTTGATCCAAAAACGTCAAGAAGCGCGTGCTAATCGTGACTTTGCGACAGCAGACCAAATCCGTGATCAATTAGCGGCTCAAGGAATTAAGCTCCTTGACACCAAGGATGGAGTGAGGTGGACTCGTGATTGATGTCAACCTCATTAACGGGATTGCGCTGGCTTTTGAGGGAGATGCAGTGTATTCTATGTATATTCGCCGCCACCTCATCCTCAAAGGCATGACCAAACCCAATAAACTCCACCAAGAGGCGACCAAGTATGTGTCAGCTAGGGCTCAAGCTCGCCTGATTGCCCTCATGTTGGAGGAGCAAGTCTTGACGGAAAAAGAAGAAGAAATCTACAAACGAGGTCGCAATACCAATAGTCACACAAAGGCTAAAAATGCAGATGTCGTGACTTACCGTATGTCCACGGGATTTGAAGCGGTGATGGGCTATCTCCATTTGACTGAAAACCTGGAGCGGCTAGAAACCTTAATTGCTTGGTGCATCCAAAAAGTGGAGGGCTAGAATATGATTGCAAAGGAATTACAAGACTGGTTTCCTGAAGCTCAGATTTCAGATCAGCCGATTGAGAAACCAGGCTATCTCACTCTCCCTTTAGCTTCTCAGCAGTGGATTTTACTAGAGGAAGCTGGGCTCAGCGAGCGTGAAAAGCAGCTGGTTGCCCTTTTGACCCAGCAGGAGCAGGCTCGTTCGCTCAATCCTTGGTATCCCTATCTGATTGAGGGAAAGGGGCAGGCACCGCAAACTCTTAAAAAGATTCAATTGGTTTATTGCCATCTGTCTTATTATCAACAGGATAATCTAGACTCTTGGCTAGACATGATGCGGACTCTTTTTCCCAACTGCCAGACAGTGCTACAGGTCGGGGCTCAGGATTATGTATTTGTTCTTCAACAAGATAAGTATACCTCTGTTCGCTCGATTTTATCTGATACGATTGAAGCGGTTGAGTATGACTTTGGACTTCGTCTGTCTATCATGTTGGGGCAGGTCTGGTCTCAGACAGGTCCTCAAGCCCTATCAGACTTAATTAAAGCGGAGCGAGATTTGTTTAAGACATGGTGGCGTCAGGGTCACCAAGGTGTACACACCTTTTCACAACTCTATCTTTGGAGTATGGGAGAAAGACTAGTGGACCTGAAGGTAATCAAAGAATGCCTGCACCAGATGATCTTGGATCAGGATCAGATTCAGGAAATCATTCTCTCTCTTTGGGAAAATAGTGCTGTCCTAACTAAAACAGCCCAGCAACTCTATCTGCACCGCAATTCTCTTCAATACAAGATTGACAAATGGGAAGAATTGACAGGGCTTCAGTTGAAGGAGTTAACGGATCTTACCTTGTGTTATCAGTTGATTTTACCAGATATTCTTTAAAGTTTTGTGCAAGTTGCACAGAACTTTTTTATTTTTTTGGTCACCTTGCCATAGAAAAGTAAAGCGTTTTCATATATAATAAAACTATCAAAAGACAAAAGGAGTTCACCTCGATGGTAGAATTAAATCTTAAAAATATTTACAAAAAATATCCAAACAGCGAACACTACTCAGTTGAAGACTTCAACTTGGACATCAAAGACAAAGAATTTATCGTTTTCGTAGGTCCTTCAGGATGTGGTAAATCAACAACTCTTCGTATGATTGCTGGTCTTGAAGACATTACAGAAGGTACTGCATCTATCGATGGCGTGGTTGTCAACGACGTAGCTCCAAAAGACCGTGACATCGCCATGGTATTCCAAAACTACGCTCTTTATCCACACATGACTGTGTATGACAACATGGCTTTCGGTTTGAAATTGCGTAAATACAGCAAGGAAGACATTGATAAACGTGTGCAAGAAGCAGCAGCAATCCTTGGTTTGAAAGAATTTTTGGATCGTAAACCAGCTGACCTTTCAGGTGGTCAACGTCAACGTGTTGCCATGGGTCGTGCGATTGTCCGTGATGCAAAAGTGTTCTTGATGGACGAACCTTTGTCAAACTTGGATGCCAAACTTCGTGTATCGATGCGTGCTGAAATTGCGAAAATCCACCGCCGTATCGGGGCTACAACTATCTACGTAACCCACGACCAAACAGAAGCGATGACTCTTGCAGACCGTATCGTTATCATGTCAGCAACTAAGAACCCAGCTGGTACAGGTACTATCGGACGTGTAGAACAAATCGGTACTCCTCAAGAAGTTTACAAAAACCCAGTTAATAAATTCGTAGCAGGATTTATCGGAAGCCCAGCTATGAACTTCATCAATGTGAAATTAGAAGGCAATGAAATTGTTTCTGACGGTTTCCGCTTGAAAGTTCCAGAAGGTGCTTTGAAAGTTCTTCGTGAAAAAGGATATGAAGGTAAAGAATTGATCTTCGGTATTCGTCCAGAAGACGTGAATGCAGAGCCTGCTTTCCTTGAAACATTCCCAGAATCAGTTGTCAAAGCTACTATATCAGTATCAGAATTGCTTGGTTCAGAATCTCACCTTTACTGCCAAGTTGGTAAAGATGAATTTGTTGCCAAAGTGGATGCTCGTGACTACTTGCAAACAGGTGCAACAGTTGAACTTGGATTTGACTTGAACAAAGCACACTTCTTCGATGTAGAAACTGAAAAAACAGTCTACTAAGCAAATGAAATATCAAAACACTGCTAGAGAAATCTGGCAGTGTTTTTTTAATGATTGGTATTGGCATAAAAACAGGCTTTTCTAGTTTTCATATCCTTAAAAAAGTGATAAAATGGTAGGAAGAATTGGAGAGTATAGATGCCGAAAGAAGTGAATTTGACGGGCGATCAGGTAGTCGCTTTAACGAAAGAATATTTAACAAAGGAAGATGTTGCTTTTGTACAAAAAGCATTGATTTACGCAGTTGATTGTCATAGTGGGCAGTTTCGGAAATCAGGTGAGCCCTATATTATCCATCCCATTCAGGTAGCAGGCATTTTGGCTAAGCTCAAGCTGGATGCCGTAACCGTTGCCTGTGGTTTTTTGCATGACGTGGTTGAAGACACAGATGCGACACTGGATGATTTGGAGAGAGAGTTCGGTCATGATGTTCGGATTATCGTTGATGGGGTGACCAAGCTTGGTAAGGTTGAGTACAAATCACTTGAGGAACAATTGGCTGAAAATCACCGCAAGATGCTTATGGCCATGTCTGAGGATATCCGTGTTATCTTGGTTAAACTATCGGACCGTTTGCACAATATGCGGACTCTTAAACACCTGCGAAAGGACAAGCAAGAACGTATCTCCAGAGAAACCATGGAAATTTACGCACCACTTGCTCATCGTCTAGGGATTTCCAGTGTCAAGTGGGAGTTGGAAGATCTATCTTTCCGTTACCTCAATCCAACTGAGTTTTACAAGATCACCCACATGATGAAGGAAAAACGCAGAGAACGTGAGGCTTTGGTCGACGAAGTCGTAACCAAGTTGGAGGACTATGCTACCGAACGCAATCTCAAAGGGAAAATCTATGGTCGTCCTAAGCATATCTATTCGATCTATCGCAAGATGCAGGATAAGAAGAAACGCTTTGAGGAAATTTATGACCTGATTGCCATTCGCTGTATCTTAGATACCCAGAGTGATGTTTACGCCATGCTGGGTTATGTGCATGAACTTTGGAAACCTATGCCAGGCCGCTTCAAAGACTATATCGCCAATCGTAAGGCCAATGGATATCAGTCTATCCATACGACCGTTTATGGACCAAAAGGGCCGATTGAATTCCAGATTCGGACCAAGGAAATGCACGAAGTGGCTGAGTACGGGGTTGCGGCTCACTGGGCTTATAAGAAAGGCATAAAAGGGCAGGTCAACAGCAAGGAATCTGCTATTGGGATGAACTGGATCAAGGAGATGATGGAACTCCAAGACCAGGCTGATGATGCCAAGGAATTTGTGGACTCTGTTAAAGAAAACTATCTGGCGGAGGAGATTTATGTCTTTACTCCAGATGGTGCGGTCCGCTCCCTTCCAAAAGATTCAGGACCGATTGACTTTGCCTATGAGATCCATACCAAAGTCGGTGAAAAAGCGACTGGAGCCAAGGTCAATGGCCGTATGGTTCCACTGACAACCAAGCTCAAGACAGGGGATCAGGTTGAAATTATCACCAACCCCAACTCCTTTGGTCCAAGTCGTGACTGGCTTAACATGGTCAAGACCAGCAAGGCGCGCAACAAGATTCGTCAGTTCTTTAAAAATCAAGACAAGGAATTATCCGTTAACAAGGGCCGTGAAATGTTGATGGCCCAGTTCCAAGAAAACGGTTATGTAGCCAATAAGTTTATGGACAAGCGTCACATGGACGAGGTCCTTCAAAAGACCAGCTACAAGACAGAAGAGGCTCTCTATGCAGCCATTGGTTTTGGAGAAATTGGCGCTATTACGGTCTTTAACCGCTTGACCGAAAAGGAACGTCGTGAGGAAGAACGCGCCAAGGCCAAGGCGGAAGCAGAAGAGCTTGTCAAAGGTGGCGAAGTTAAAGTCGAAAATAAAGAAACCCTCAAGGTCAAGCATGAGGGTGGTGTGGTCATTGAAGGTGCTTCAGGTCTCTTAGTGCGGATTGCCAAGTGTTGTAATCCAGTGCCAGGTGACGACATTGTTGGCTACATTACTAAGGGACGGGGTGTAGCTATTCACCGTGTGGACTGTATGAATCTCCGTGCCCAAGAAAACTATGAGCAACGTCTCCTTGATGTGGAGTGGGAAGATCAATTCTCAAGCAAGGAATACACTGCCCACATCGATATCTATGGTCTCAACCGTACAGGGCTCTTAAATGATGTTCTGCAAGTTCTCTCAAACACGACCAAGAATATCTCAACCGTTAACGCCCAACCAACCAAGGATATGAAATTTGCCAATATCCATGTCTCCTTTGGTATTTCCAACCTCTCAACTCTAACGACAGTAGTTGATAAGATTAAAAGTGTGCCAGAGGTTTACTCTGTTAAACGGACCAACGGCTAATTCTCCCTTCAGTTACTAGAAAGGCTATTATGAAAATCATCATTCAACGAGTCAAGAAAGCCCAAGTCAGTATCGAAGGTCAGGTTCATGGAAAGATTAATCAGGGACTCTTATTGTTGGTCGGTGTTGGCCCAGAGGACCAGGAGGAAGATCTGGACTATGCTGTGAGAAAGCTCGTCAACATGCGAATTTTTTCTGATGCAGAAGGCAAGATGAACCTGTCTGTCCAGGATATTGAAGGGGAAATCCTTTCTATTTCTCAGTTTACCCTCTTTGCGGATACCAAGAAAGGCAATCGTCCAGCCTTTACAGGTGCAGCCAAGCCGGATATGGCAACTGCCTTCTATGACACTTTCAACCAAAAGCTAGCTCAGGAAGTCCCTGTTCAGACTGGTATTTTTGGAGCGGATATGCAGGTGGAGCTGGTAAATGATGGGCCAGTTACCATCATTCTTGATACTCAAAATAGATAAGAAAACCAAGCCCAGCTGGCTTGGTTTTTGTTTATAGACACTCCCATAAAGAGGTATGTTTGTTGTAAAAGTCGGGATAGTTTTCTCTTAGGTGGCTAGCCGTTATGTAATATAAAGTAGAATGACAACCAGTGACGATTGGAATAGGAGAGGAAAGTCGCTGAGAACTAGCGAAGGCTAAGAGGACAAATAATAGAAAATCGCTGATGAGTACTCCTAAATAGTAGAAGCGAAACTTTTTATTGATTTGAGGATAAATCTCAGAGAAATGTTTTTTGAGTCGGAAGACCAAGCGAGATAGCAGTAGTCCCTGAGCAAGGATGAAAATAAAACCAGAGGGCATGAGCCAGCCCAAAGCTGTCTCATGTCTTGTGATAAAAAATGCTAATAGTAGCAAATCGCAGAGTGCAATGGCTACAAAATGAATTCTAAAGAGTTTTTTCATAAGATGACCTCCCTCTTTTATCTAGCTTCATTCTACTCCAAAAGAATGGAAGTTACAAGTAGAATGATAAAAAATTTTAGTAAGGAGATTCTATTAGATTTCTTTATTTGAGTTTCCTCTTATTGTTTTACTTCTTCATCATTCCAGACAAATAAAGCTCCGATTGCATTGAGGATATAAAAGATATATTTTCCGATATTGGCAAAATTTCCTTGAATGCCAGCCTTTGTCAGCTGAACGAAATTGTAAATCAACCAAAAGCCCCACTGAGTTGTCAATTTCAATGCGTTCAAAGCATTGGCAATGAGGGACAGTGCAAAGGCAATAGTTGTTACGTAGGCGAGGAGATTCATCTTGCCCCCATAGCCGATATAGTTGGTCACAAAGGCAAAGAGGAAGGCGATGATGGAAATGATGATGGCCGCCAATTTTAGCTGTTTTTGGCTCATTTGGTTGGGTCTGCCTTCTTGCGAAGCTTCCCATTTCTTAATAGCAAAGGTATAAATGAGGAAGGTGACGGGATAGGTGATAATAGCCGCCTTATTTCCAAGGATATAATCAATGGTGCCGGACAAAATGGTATTAACAATACCAAAGTAATTTCCCCATTTGCTTAATTTTCCCGTGAAACGAGTGGACAACATGGAAATCCCAACGTTGGTTACGGAAATTAATCCAAAGGGAACAAGGGCTGTCCATGGTCCCCAGTCTACGAATTTATCGAGGCGTGAGTTGAGGTAACCAGATGCAATCGCAATCCCAACGACCAGAGCAACTCCGAATAGGTCAAACCATTTAGATGTCGCAAAAATTTTTAGTGATTTTTTCATAGGCTAAGGTATCTTTCTTGTTTTTTACAAATATTCTACAACTAAATGAGAGCAAAATCAAACAATAGAAATAAAACCCTGAAAATAAAACTTTCAGGGTTGGTAGGGGACTTGAGAAATTAGTCGATTTTTTCGACATAGAGTTGTTTGGCGATATCCATGCTAACTTGGAGATCTTCGTCTTTGTTGACTAGAGTAAAGCTATTGGAAAAGCCATCAAACTGCTTGACCTGGACTTGGTCACCAATATGAATCTCATACTTTTCTAAGTATTTGAGCAGATCAAAGCTATCGTGAACCCGAGTCAGGAGATAGGTTCCAGCTTCCTGGACGGCTGCTAGTGGCAGGTTATTGATTTCAACCAAGAGTTCTCCCTCGGCTGGGATGGTTCCTCCGTGGGGACAGGTTTGAGGGAAGCCTAGCAGTTTATCTAGTCTCTCTACAAAGAGGTCGGATACAGTGTGCTCTAGGACCTCAGCTTCTCCGTGAATCTGATCGCTAGTATAGTCGAGATGGTGAACTAGAAAGACTTCAATCAACCGATGTTTGCGATAGAGTTCTGACACCAGTTTGAGGCCAATATCTGTCAATAGATAGCCGTTCTCCTTATCCTTGAGGATGAGATTTTCACTTTTCATGCGTTTGATCATCTCTGTTACGGCAGGTGGAGAGACCTGCATACGGGTAGCAATTTCTTTATTGGTGATTTTTTGCATCTCCGTACCGATTTCATAAATACATTTTAGATAATCTTCTTTATTTGGCGTCATTCGTTTCCTCTTGTCTTTTCTCTACATCTAGTATATCAAAAAAAGCTAGATTTCTCTAGCCTTCTGCCCTAATGGCTTTGATTTTAGTCCAGTTCTTTCACTGCAGCAATTGCAGCTCCAAAGTCTGGTTCCGTGTTAATGTTGTCAACGTATTCTACGTAACGGATGACATTGTCAGTATCGAGAACAAAGACGGCACGTGCAAGGAGATGCCATTCATTGATTAAGAGGGCATAATCACGCCCGAAAGAATGGTCAAAGTAGTCTGAAAGCATGATGGCATTGTCAAGGCCTTCAGCCCCGCACCAGCGTCCTTGGGCAAATGGTAGGTCCATAGAAACAGTAAGAACGACGGTGTTGTCAAGGTTAGCTAGTTCTTGGTTGAATCGACGTGTTTGCGTTGAACAGACACCAGTATCGATAGAAGGGACAACACTCAAGACTTTTTTCTTTCCATCAAAGTCAGCTAGCGTTTTTTTAGAGAGATCGGTTGTTGTAAGAGAAAAGTCAAGTGCCTTGTCTCCGACTTGCAGTTGTTTACCTGTAAAAGTTACAGGATTTCCGAGAAAAGTGGTCATGAAACTACTCCATTCTTTTTTCTTTTATTTTACCGAGAATTGTCAGATTTTTCCAATGATTTGACTGGAAATTAAGGGACAAAAAAACGTCCATTCACGTGAGAACGACGTTTTTTTAATGGATTACTTAGACAAACCTTCAGCAATCTTGTCAAGGTTGTATTTCATCATGCTGTAGTAGCTGTCGCCTTCTTTGCCTTCTTCAGCGATTGAGTCAGTAAAGATTTGTGCGTAGATTGGGATGTTTGTGTCTTGTGAAACAGTCTTCATTGGACGGTCATCGACACTTGATTCAACAAAGAGTGATGGAACTTTTGTTTGGCGAAGTTTTTCAACCAAGGTCTTGATTTGTTCCGGAGTCCCTTCTTCTTCCGTGTTGATTTCCCAGATGTAGGCACTTGGAACACCGTAGGCTTTAGAGAAGTATTTGAAGCATCCTTCGCTGGTTACGATGAGTTTCTTCTCAGCAGGGATATTGTTAAATTTCTCTTTGGCTTCCTTGTCCAGTTTGTCTAGTTTTTCAGTATAGTCTTTGAGATTTTTTTCGTAGAATTCCTTGTTGCTAGGGTCCTTGGCAATGAGCTGTTTAGCGATATTTTTAGCATAAATCATCCCATTTTCAAGGTTGAGCCAAGCGTGTGGGTCTTCTTTGCCTTTCTCGTTTTGGCCTTCAAGGTAGATAACATCAACGCCTTCGCTGACTGCAAAGTAGTCTTTGTTTTCAGTTTTCTTGGCATTTTCGACCAATTTGGTAAACCAAGCATTGCCACCTGTTTCAAGGTTGATACCGTTATAGAAAATCAAGTCAGCTTGAGAAGTTTTCTTAACGTCTTCAGGAAGTGGTTCGTATTCGTGTGGGTCTTGACCAACAGGAACGATACTATGAAGATCAATCTTGTCACCAGCGATATTTTTTGTAATATCAGCGATGATTGAGTTTGTAGCAACAACTTTTAGTTTTTGACCAGAAGCCGTATCTTTTTTTCCGCTAGCACATGCTACAAGAGCAATGACGGAAAGAAAGAGTACAAGCAATGTACCTAATTTTTTCATTAGATTCCTCCAGAAGGGTTTCCCCGTTATTTAATGATTTTTTTGTTTTTCAGTTTCAAGTATCGTTGCTTAGGAGAGATAAAGAAACTGATTAGAAAGAAGCTGGCGGATGTGAGCACGATGCTCGATCCTGCTGCGAGATTGAAACTATAGCCGATAAAGAGCCCTACAACAGAAGCCAGAGCTCCTAGGCCTGATGAAAGAAAAATCATGCTCTTTAGGCTATTAGCATAAAGGTAAGCCGTCGCAGCTGGGGTGATCAACATGGCCACGATAAGAATGGTTCCAACACTTTGCATGGCGGTGACGGATACAAGGGTCAAGAGCACCATGAGTAGATAGTGGTAGAAATTAACGGGCATTCCCATTGCTTTAGCCAGGAGCTCGTCAAAGGATGTAATCAATAGTTGTTTAAAGAAAATCCCGATAATCAAGAGAATCAATGCCCCCACACCAATGGTAATCCACATGTCCGTATCTTGGACAGCGAGGATATTCCCAAAAAGGATATGGAAGAGGTCTGTCGAACTCTTGGCAACACTAATCAAGATGACACCTAAGGCTAAGAAAGATGAAAAGGTAATACCAATGGCAGTGTCACTCTTGATGATAGAGTTTCCCTTGATGTAGGTAATGATGATGGAAGCCATCAAACCAAAGATGATCGCTCCAATAAAGAAATCAATTCCCAGGATAAAGGAAAGGGCTACGCCGGGCAAAACTGCGTGAGAGATGGCATCTCCCATGAGAGACATCCCACGTAGGATGATAAAACATCCCACAGCACCAGCAACAACTCCGATGACAATAGCTGTGATCAAGGCGTTTTGTAGGAAATGGAAATTTTGCAATCCATCGATAAATTCTGCTATCATAGGCCACCTCCATTGAAAAAGAGTTTGCTACCGTAGGCCTTTTTGAGATTGGCCTCGGTAAAGGTTTCTTCGGTCGGACCAAGGTCTATTAATTCTCGATTGAGAAGCAAAACTTGGTCGAAATAATGGGGGACTTTGCTGAGGTCATGATGGACGATGAGAACTGTTTTACCAGCTTTTTTAAGGTCTCTCAGCGTGTTCATGATAATCTCTTCACTAACCGAGTCAATCCCGACAAATGGCTCATCTAGAAAGATGTAGTCAGCTTCCTGCACTAAGCAACGGGCAATTAACACACGTTGAAATTGTCCTCCTGAGAGCTGGCTGATTTGGCGATCAGCATAGTCTGAGAGCCCAACGATTTCAAGTGCATCTGCCACTTTTTTCCAGTGGCTGGCCTTTAAGGTGTGAAAGAGTGGGATGGATGGATAGAGTCCCAGAGAGACGCATTCCTTGACCTTGATAGGGAAATTGTAGTCGATATGGATTTTTTGCTCGACATAGGCAACTCGATTTAAAGATTTCTTGACTTCTTTATCGTCGAGAAAGGCCTGACCTTCATGTGGGATAATTCCCAACATACCTTTTAATAAAGTTGATTTTCCAGCACCATTTGGACCAATAATTCCGGTAATAGTTGGTCCGTGAAGCACTAGTGAAATATCCTTTAGTGCCAGCGTTTCTTTGTAGGAGACACTGAGGTTTTCGATACGTATCATACAGTTGTATTCCTCCTGTCTTTTAATATACCTTAAAAAAAAAATTAAGTCAAGTTAATTTTTGAAAAATTTAAAATAATAACTGAAAAATGAAGTGAAAAGAGAGACCATTTTTAATTGCATTCCCAAGTGTTTTTTGCTAAGCTAAGAATAAGTGAAAAAATGAAAGCGAGAACAAGATGACACGTTATCAAGACGATTTTTATGATGCAATCAATGGCGAATGGGAAAAAACAGCTGTCATTCCAGCTGACAAATCTCGAACAGGTGGTTTTATTGACCTTGACGAGGAAATTGAAGAGTTGATGCTGGCGACTACAGACAAGTGGTTGGCAGGTGAAGAAGTCCCAGAGGATGCCATCCTCGCAAACTTTGTTAAGTACCATCGTATGGTACGTGATTTTGACAAGAGAGAAGCAGATGGGATCAAGCCTGTTTTGCCAATGCTCAAGGAATACCAAGACTTGGAGAGTTTTGCAGATTTTACCAGCAAACTGGCAGAGTTTGAACTAGCAGGGAAGCCAAACTTCCTTCCATTTGGTGTATCACCAGACTTTATGGATGCCAGAATCAATGTTCTTTGGGCCAGTGCACCAGGAACTATCTTGCCAGATACGACTTACTACGCTGAAGACCATCCTCAGCGTGAGGAGCTCTTGGCTCTTTGGAAGGAAAGTACTGCGAATCTTCTCAAAGCCTATGATTTTTCAGATGAGGAAATCGCAGACTTACTAGAGAAACGATTGGAATTTGACCGTCGCATTGCGGCTGTGGTGCTTTCTAACGAAGAAAGTTCAGAATATGCCAAACTCTACCATCCATACGCTTATGAAGATTTCAAGAAATTTGCTCCTGCCCTACCTCTGGATGATTTCTTCCAAACAGTTCTTGGACAAACTCCAGACAAGGTTATCGTAGACGAGGAACGTTTCTGGCAAGCAGCAGATCAATTCTATAGTGAAGAAGCATGGCCTTTACTCAAAGCAACCTTGATTTTGGGTGTGGTCAATCTCTCAACTAGCTATCTGACAGATGAGATTCGTGTTTTGTCAGGTGCCTACGGACGTGCCCTTTCAGGTGTGCCAGAAGCTCAGGACAAGGTCAAGGCAGCTTATCACTTAGCCCAAGGTCCTTTCAAGCAAGCTCTTGGTCTCTGGTATGCGCATGAAAAATTCTCTCCAGAAGCCAAGGCAGACGTAGAGAAAAAAGTAGCGACTATGATTGACGTTTATAAGGAACGTTTGGCTAAGAACGACTGGCTCACACCTGAAACGCGAGACAAGGCCATTGTCAAACTCAATGTCATCAAGCCTTATATCGGTTATCCAGAGGAATTGCCAGAACGCTACAAGGACAAAGTAGTGGATGAAACTGCCAGTCTCTTTGAGAATGCCCTAGCCTTTGGGCGTGTGGAAATCAAGCACAGCTGGAGCAAGTGGAACCAACCGGTTGATTACAAGGAGTGGGGCATGCCAGCACACATGGTCAATGCCTACTACAATCCTCAGAAGAACTTGATTGTCTTCCCAGCGGCTATTTTACAGGCTCCATTCTATGACTTGCATCAATCGTCTTCTGCCAACTACGGTGGGATTGGTGCTGTTATTGCCCACGAGATTTCTCATGCCTTTGACACAAATGGTGCTTCTTTTGATGAAAATGGTAGCCTCAAGGATTGGTGGACAGAAAGCGACTATGCTGCCTTTAAAGAAAAAACGCAGAAAGTTATCGACCAGTTTGATGGGCAAGAATCTTACGGTGCAAGAATCAACGGGAAACTAACCGTGTCTGAAAACGTTGCTGACTTGGGCGGGATTGCTGCAGCCCTTGAAGCTGCTAAGAGAGAACCAGACTTCTCAGCTGAAGAATTTTTCCACAACTTTGCTCGTATCTGGCGTATGAAAGGCCGTCCTGAGTTGATGAAACTCATGGCCAGTGTCGATGTGCACGCGCCTGCCAAACTCCGTGTCAATGTTCAAGTACCAAACTTCGATGACTTCTTTACAACTTACGATGTCAAAGAAGGCGATGGTATGTGGCGTTCACCAGAGGAACGTGTGATTATTTGGTAAGACAAAAACCAAGGAAATTATCCTTGGTTTTTTGTTTGCTAGAAAAAGGGATTAAAGGTCTTTTCGTGAGCGATAGTCGTAGCTGGACCATGACCAGGGTAGACATCGTAGTTAGGGAGGGTGAAGAGTTGCGTCTGAATGCTATGGAGGAGTTGTTCCGTGCTACCTGTAGGAAGGTCTGTCCGACCGATGGTTTCTCGGAATAGAGCGTCTCCGGTCAAGACTAGATGGGCATCAGGAAAGACCAGGGAAACACCGCCAATAGAGTGCCCTGGGGTTGGTAGAACTGTAAAACGAAATTCCTCAAGCTGGTATTCTTCATGAAAGACAAAGGTGTGTTCTGCAGGTTTTGCGACTACATCTGCCATATCATCGTGACGAGGGAGACCAGAGAGATTATCTACAGGTGTATAAAGCCAGCTAGCTTCACTCTCTGCTACATAAACTGGAGGATTTTCAAAAGTCTCACGAACCAAGTCCAGACTCATAATATGGTCGTAGTGGGTGTGGGTCAGGAGAATCGCACAGACTGGTTTGTTGATTTTTTCGATAGTCTTGCGAATAGCTTCCCAATGGCTACCTGGGTCAACCACAATCAGGTGTTGGTCCCCTTCTAGATAATAAGTGTTTTCATAGGCAACGGGATTCACGGTTTTATGGATTTTCATACTGGCTCCAATCTCAAAGAATGTACTAAACTAAGTATAGCATAGAAGAGAATACTTAGGGTATCAGAAAGTCTTTCTCGTGCCTTGATGATTTTTCCAAGCTTGGTATCGGGTGTCAATCAAGAGTTGGGTTAAGCGCCCCATGGTTTCTCTTTCTTCGGGTGTGAGGGATTGAGCTTGGACAAAGAGTTGATGAATGTGTTCAATGACCTTGAAGGAAGAAAGATCGTTGATAGAGGAAATTCCTGCATCGAGAATGATTCCAAAAAAGAGGTCGAAGTAGAGTTGTAGTTCCTCGTCAGGGACTGTTTCAACCCATTCCTTGAAGGTTGTATCGACTTGCTGACTATCACTATTGGTCTCGTCTAGTTGGACAAAGTGTTTGTCTTCAATCTGCCAACTAAAGGTATCGTGCTGGGCGATACCACCCAAGGCAGTGCTTCGAACAACAATTTTTTTATCAGGAATTTCCAGCATCATCCCAATGATAGAACCTTGTGGGACAAATACTTTCGTTCGTTTCATCATATTTTGATAGCCTGATGTTTCGGTTAGTTCCTTGTGAAGTCCAGGTGCATCAAAAGTGTAGACAGAGATAATATTTTTCTGCAAGTTTGGATCAAGTTGACTGGCAGCATAGACAGCTAGATTGCCCCCTTTTGAATGTCCTGCTAGAATAACCTTTTGATTAGGATGTTGGGCTAAAAAGTTCTCTAAATACTGGAGAGCATGTTTTTGAGCTGGGATTTCCTTCATATAGGTCATATGGAAATCTTCTTTCCAGCCAATGATGCTGTCATCAGTTCCACGAAAGACAAGCAAATAGGTATCGAGACTGATACGATAAGTCATGGCTGCAAACTGTTTTTGCAATTCAGGATCGATATCATTGATAAAGTCTGAGAGCTTGCAATTTTTAAAGCGTTTGTGTTGAGAGAGTTGATCTAACAACTGGAGGCGGATTTTATTGGTCAACATCGTCGTTTCTCTAGGAATTTGGGGTGCTAGATCTATGAGACGCTTTGGTTCTTGGGTGACTACATCATCAAAAGGAAGATAGGTTAATTCAGTCAAGGCAAGAACATCTAACTCGTTCACGGGAAGGTCATAAAAGGAATCGTATGCTACATCATTCAAGTAGTCAAAAATATTGGCCATAAAAGCTCCTTTCTCAATGTTTATATTACCACATTTACCTAGAATTAGCTAGTGGGCTTGTTTGAATGACCTAGTAGGATTTGATTGAAATATATAGGAGACAGATTGCTCCTATTTCAAACCTCTAAACGAACTTGCTTGAATGTTTTTGCTATCAATCCCATTTTCCTTTAAAAAATTCTTCATCTCATTTACATCATCAGGCTGACCTGTGATGAGATAGCTGGCTTGATTGCCGTATTTATCAATAGCATTTTTTAAAAATTCTTGACTTTGAGAAAGTTCATTGCTAGTTTGGTAAGTAAAATTCGGTATTTTTTGTGCCAGTTCCTTCATCTCGTTATCAAAAATAGTAACTCCTTTGTCAAAGTGGTTGAGAATAATCGGGCATTTCCTAGCCCACTCTTTGACAAGAGGACGTAGAGCAGAAATACCGACATCAGATGCAAAACAAACTAGTGGTTGATTTGCATCTTTAACAACCAAAGAGGAATCCAGCCAACTCATCTCAATCTCACTTCCAGCAGGTAAATGTGTCAAGGTTTCCTTAAAGTGGCTACCGCTATCATGAGTTAAAATGAGGATTTCATCTTCATCAGGTGTGGAGGCAATGGTTAGCCATCGACTGGATTGATTCCCTTTATCTTCATTTTTTCTAGTCGTAGACAACGTATCGGGGAGCTTAAACTGAGCGCAAGCCCCAGCTTTCCAGTTTTGATGACTCGGTTTTGTGATATGAATTAAATACAAATCCCCGCTGGGGTTTTCGATAGATTTTATTGATAGAGTCTGACTTCGCCCAAGATAAGCGATGATACCCCAAGTTATAAGGCATAGGACTCCAAGTGTAGATAGGATGATAATGAACATTTTTTTACCTCTTTTCATTTTTTATGACTCCTGTTTTTAATTTTTGAATGAACTAAAATAAAATTCATTCATATTTTTTTCAAAAATAAAGAAATTGATTCCTTATTTTAGAACTCCTTTTATGAAGTTGGTTGCAAGTATTTCGACAGTTTTGCCAATTTCTGGAAAATCTTTTTCTGTGATATGCATATCCATGTAGTAAAACAGATTATAAACCTGTAAGATATCTTGAATTTTTTCTGGCGAATATCCTTCAGACTGCATACGATTTGTAAAAGTTTTAACTAGAAACTGATGAAATGGATTTGCGAATTTCCCTTCTTCCGAAGAATAATAGTTGTGCAACTCATCTGCTATGGCCGGATTGTACCATTCTGCAAGGATTTTATTGGAAGAAACGAGAATTCTGGACTGTGCAAAGAGTTGACCAATGAGGTCAGTCATATCAATTTCCCAATCTAGTTCCTCAATCATAGATTGGCGAACACGGTTATTTTCATCTATATAGATGTCTAGAAAAATGGCTTCTTTACTTTCGTAATAGTTATAAAAAGAGCCAACTGCCACCCCAGCTTGCTTGGCAATTTCTGAAATTCCTGTCGCCTTGTAACCTTTTTTAGAAAAAACTTCATAGGCCGCTGTTTTTAAAGCTTGTTTTTTGTTCAATATGAATGAACCTCCTTTATTGTATGAATGAACACAACATCATATTCATTCATATCTTAACAAATCCTAACTGGTCTGTCAATAAGAAAGCTAGATCTAGTTGTTTAAAGTGATTACTTTTATGAACAGAGGAGTTACATAAGCTTATAAGGCGTTTACTCCAACTAGACGGCTAATTTTTAAGACTATTAGATGAGTAAAAGAAATATTAACTAAATGAGCATACAAAGGGAAATATAGGATAAAGCTGGAACTATACTTAAAAATAAGGTATGATATCAGTGGGGTTGTCCTCTATTTAGCATCTTTTTACTGATCTGGATTTGGGGAATAGTCTGCTAAACAATAAGAGATACGAATCCGTAGATTTGCTATTAAGGGTTTTGATATTTTGAGAAAGAACAAAGGAGGAGCGCATGCACAAGATTTTACTAGTAGAAGATGACCAAGTTATTCGGCAACAAGTAGGGAAACTGCTCTCAGAATGGGGTTTTGAGGTTATTTTGGTGGAGGACTTTATGGAAGTTTTGACTCTCTTTGTTCAGTCAGAACCTCATTTGGTCCTTATGGATATTGGCTTACCTCTCTTTAATGGTTACCACTGGTGTCAGGAGATTCGTAAGATTTCTCAGGTACCCATCATGTTTCTATCTTCGAGAGATCAGGCGATGGATATCGTCATGGCGATCAATATGGGAGCAGATGACTTTGTGACCAAGCCTTTTGATCAGCAGGTGCTCCTTGCCAAGGTTCAGGGCTTGTTGCGCCGTTCTTACGAATTTGGGCGTGATGAAAGTCTGCTGGAGTATGCGGGTGTGATCCTCAATACCAAGTCTATGGACCTGCACTATCAGGGGGAAGTCCTGAGTTTGACCAAGAATGAATTTCAGATTTTGCGGATTTTGTTTGAACATGCGGGTAATATCGTGGCGCGAGACGACCTGATGCGAGAACTCTGGAATAGTGACTTTTTCATTGATGATAATACCTTGTCTGTCAATGTTGCTCGTTTGCGTAAAAAGTTGGAGGAGCAAGGCTTGGCAGGATTTATCGAAACCAAGAAGGGAATAGGATACGGACTGAAACATGCTTGATTGGAAATTATTTTTTCTAGCCTATCTGCGTTCTCGCAGTCGTCTTTTTATCTATATTTTTTCATTGGGTTTTCTTGTTTTTCTCTTTCAGTTTTTATTCGCCAGTATAGGATTTTATTTTTTCTATTTTTTCCTCCTCAGTAGCTTTTTGACCCTTTTATTTTTGGTTTGGGATATTTTTGCAGAAGCTCAGTTTTACCGGCAGGAAATACTCTATGCTGAGAGAGACCCCAAGTCTCCTCTGGAGTGTGTGCTAGCGGAAAAACTCGAAGAGCGTGAGTCTGAATTGTATCAAAAGAAGTCAGAAGCCCAAAGTAAACTGACAGATTTGCTTGACTACTATACCTTGTGGGTTCATCAGATAAAGACCCCTATTGCAGCGAGTCGACTTTTAGTGGCAGAAGTCTCTGATCGTGAGGTCAAGCAGCAATTGGAACAGGAAATCTTCAAGATTGACTCCTATACCAATCTGGTGTTGCAGTACCTACGTTTAGAGAGCTTCCATGATGACCTAGTGTTTGAAAAGGTTCAAGTGGAAGACTTGGTTAAGGAAGTGGTTCGCAAGTATGCCCTTTTCTTTATCCAAAAGGGACTGACAGTCAACCTATATGACCTTGACAAAATCATCGTGACCGATAAGAAGTGGTTGTTGGTAGTCATTGAACAAATCCTCTCAAACAGCCTCAAATACACCAAGAAAGGTGGACTAGAGATTTATATGGAAGGCCAGGAACTCTGTATAAAGGATACGGGAATCGGGATTAAAAACAGTGATGTGCTCCGAGTCTTTGAACGTGGCTTTTCAGGCTACAATGGTCGTTTGACCCAGCAGTCATCTGGACTTGGACTTTATCTATCTAAGAAAATTTCTGAAGAACTGGGCCATCAGATTCGCATCGAGTCTGAGGTTGGAAAAGGAACGACCGTACGGATTAAATTCGCTGAAGTGAAGCTTGTTATTGAGTAAGAATAAATGAGAAAAAGCCTCCGATTGGAGGCTTTTGTGCTGGGTTATTATTTCTCAACACGAGATTTGTTGGCGATATCAGCTAGGATAGCTGCTACAAACTCATCTACTGGGACAGTTTGTGTTTCTTTTTGGCCGTAGCGACGAACGTTGACAGTTCCGTCTTCCATTTCCTTGTCCCCAACGATCAATTGGTAAGGAATTTTGCTAGTTTGTGAAGCGCGGATCTTGAACTGCATTTTTTCATTGCGCTCATCCACATCGGCACGGACACCACGGTCACGGAGTTTCTTAGCCACTTCCCAAGCGTAGTCCACGTGTTTTTCGTTAGAAACTGGGATGAGGGTTACTTGGTGTGGTGCAAGCCATGTTGGGAAGGCACCTTTGTAGTTCTCAATCAAGATAGCTGTGAAGCGTTCCATAGTTGAAATAACCCCACGGTGAATCATAACTGGACGGTGTTCTTCACCATCAGCTCCGATATATTTGAGGTCGAAACGTTCTGGAAGCAAGAAGTCAAGCTGGATAGTCGAAAGGGTTTCTTCTTTACCGAGGGCAGTTTTAACCTGGATATCCAATTTTGGTCCGTAGAAGGCTGCTTCACCTTCAGCTTCAAAGTAGTCCAGTTCCATATCATCCATAGCTGCTTTCAACATGCGTTGTGCATTTTCCCACATTTCATCGTTGTCAAAGTATTTGTGTTTATCTTCTGGATCGCGGTAAGACAAGCGGAAACGGTAATCTGTCAAATTAAAGTCTTCATACACGTCGATAATCAATTGAAGAATTTTCTTGAATTCTTCCTCAATTTGTTCTGGAGCTACAAAAGTATGACCATCATTTAGGGACATTTCACGTACACGTTGAAGGCCAGTAAGGGCACCAGATTTTTCATATCGGTGCATCATGCCGATTTCAGCGATACGGATTGGTAATTCACGGTATGAGTGTACATGGTGTTTATTAACTTCGATATGGTGAGGACAGTTCATTGGGCGGAGGACAAACTCTTCACCGTCTCCCATGTCCATAGTTGGGAACATATCTTCACGGTAGTGATCCCAGTGACCAGAAGTTTTATAGAGTTCCACGGAGGCAATTGGTGGAGTGTAGACGTGTTGGTAGCCTGCAGCGATTTCCTTGTCGACAATGTAGCGTTCCAATTCACGACGGATAGTCGCTCCGTTTGGTAACCAGAATGGTAAACCTTGTCCGACTTCTTGTGAAATCATGAAGAGGTCAAGCTCTTTACCGAGTTTACGGTGGTCACGTTCCTTGGCTTCTTCACGCATTTGAAGGTAGTTCTTCAAGTCTTTTTTGTCAAACCAAGCTGTACCGTAGATTCGTTGCATCATCGCGTTGTCGCTATTTCCACGCCAGTAGGCACCAGCTACGTTGAGCAGGTGGAAGATTTGGATACGACCTGTTGATGGGACGTGAGGACCACGGCAGAGGTCTACGTATTCGCCCTGACGGTAAATAGTCAGACCGCCTTCGTCTTCTGAGTGTTCTTCAATCAATTCCAACTTGTAAGGGTCATTTTTAAAGATTTCACGGGCCTCGTCTTTGGTAACTTCTTCACGGATTGATGGGAAGTTTTCTTTAACGATTTTCTTCATTTCTTCTTCGATACGAGGAAGATCTTCATTGGAGATTTGACCAGCAGTATTGTCTGTATCGTAGTAGAAGCCGTCTTCGATAGCAGGACCGACACCCAAATGAATGTCTGGGAAAAGGCGACGAGCTGCTTGGGCGAACAAGTGAGCCGCTGAGTGGCGCAAGATTGGAAGGGCATCTTCGTGATCAGGTGTCACGATTTCGATGCTTCCATCTTCAGTGATAGCACGAGTCGTGTCGATGAGTTTGCCGTTGAATTTACCAGCCAAGGCTTTTTTAGCTAGGGAATTGCTGATAGATTGGGCAATTTCAAAAGTTGTCACGCCAGATTCGAATTCACGAACAGCGCCATCTGGGAAAGTAATCTTAATCATGGTTTTCTCCTTATAAAGTTTTTATTAGCCTAGTTATGGTGAAGGTGCCCTTGAAATATAAATAGAAATTCCTTTTGATTTTTTCGTTAATAAATCAAAAAGCGACATCCTTAAAAGGACGTCGCAACGTGGTTCCACCTTCATTTATGTTCCTCAAAAAAGAGGAACACCTCAGATTGGCTTTAACGTAGCCACCGTTTTATGTTTGCATAAAAGTCAGTAGAGTAGTATCAGTTTAGGCTTTCTATGCGTTTCCAGCAACCACGCACTCTCTAGTAGAAAGGGACTAAGTGACTTGTCTCTATGCATTATTATAGCATGATTGCGAGAATTTTCAAGGTTTTTGTATAATTTTTTTGTTTTTCTTCCGCTGGAAGACATGCTTGATACCCATGCCAGCAGCCAAACCAAGTAGGGCAAAGAGTTCATAGGCTAGGAAGTAAAGCAGGATGAACTTACCAAAGGTGATGATGGTAAAGCAAAAGACCAGACCAATACCGAGTAGCCACCAAAGTGAGAAACGAAATCGATAGCTATAAAGTAGCGATACGATAAAGGTTACTAGGGGAGAAAAGAGGAGAATGTTATAAATGTAAAGTCCCTTCAGCGTATAAGAATCAGATATCAGCAGTAAAAGCAACTCATAGAGGGGCCAGTAAAAGAAGAAAATGACAAGGTAGTATGGAATATACTTAAGATATTTCCGCATGGCAATAGTCCTCCAATCTACAAAAATTGAGAGATGTTGAAGACCACATAATCCTAAATGAAGGGGAACTCTCTGCTTATATTATAGCACGTCTTGGAAGCCTTTACAAGTTAATCCAGTGAGTAGTGATAGTGCTCTTTTTGAGTGTTTTCTGCTATAATACTAACAAAAGAAGTAAGAGGAAAAGAGGAGAAAGAATGACCAAAATAGCAGTTCTTTCAGACATACATGGGAATACGACAGCCCTGGAAGCTGTACTGACTGATGCTAAAAAGGCAAATGTAGATGAGTACTGGCTTTTGGGGGATATTCTTATGCCAGGAACAGGACGTGGAAGGATATTGAATCTTTTAGCTGCTTTGCCTATCACTGCAATAGTTCTTGGTAATTGGGAGAATAGTCTCTGGAGAGGCTTGCATCGTAAGCTAGATTTGACAAAAGCTAGTCATCGCTACCTCCTACGTCAATGCCAGTATATATTAGAAGAAATCAGCCCTGAAGAAATCGAAGACCTCCACAATCAACCCATGCAAGTTCATCGTCAGTTTGGTGATTTGATGGTGGGAATCACTCACCATCTCCCTGATAAAAACTGGGGTAGGGAGTTGATTCATACGGGAAAACAAGAAGATTTTGATAGATTAGTGACGGAACCACACGCCTCCATCGCAGTATATGGTCATATCCACCAACAGTTGCTTCGTTATGGAAGTGATGGACAGTTGATTCTTAATCCAGGGTCCATTGGACAACCCTTCTTTCTAGATGCGAAGTTGCGTAAGGACCTGCGGGCCCAGTATATGATCTTAGAGTTTGATGAAGCAGGTTTGGCTGATGTTGATTTTCGTCGAGTGGATTATGATGTAGAAGCTGAATTGCAGTTGGCTAAAAATTTGAAGCTCCCCTATTTCCAGGTTTACTATGAAAGTTTGGTAAATGGGATCCACCATACTCATAACCAGGAACTTCTGTATGAGATTGCGCAAAAACAGGGGCATGATATTGAGTTGGATGCATGGTTAGATAGTAGTAATGATTGACATGACATCAAAAAGGGGTATAATGAGTATGAGAAGAGAGATGATGAGAATCTCAGGTGAAAGGGGAACAAAATGCAAATTTCAAGCCGATTTACAATTGCGACTCATATGATGATTATTATTGCAATGCAGGATACAGACAGCAAGGTAACCAGTGATTTTCTTGCGGCTAGTGTCGGAGTCAATCCAGTCATTATCCGTAAGACTTTATCGCAACTCAAAAAAGCAGGATTGATTTCAGTTGCTCGTGGTACGGGAGGAACTGAGATAATAAAAGACCTTCAGGATATCAGTTTGTTGGACGTATACCAAGCTGTAGAGTGTTTAGGAAAATCTGGTAAGCTCTTTAGTTTCCATGACAATCCAAATCCTAATTGCCCAATTGGTGCGAATATCCATGCAGTTTTGGACCAAAAACTGTTCGATGTTCAAGCAGCTATGGAAAACCAACTGCGTCAGACAAGTCTGGCTCAGGTTGTGGCAGATGCTCAGAATAAACTGTCTAAGTAAGAGGACTAAGGTTCTCTTTTTCTATTGCTATAATTATGGTACAATGTAGTCATCAAAGGAGGAGACTATGTACTTTATCACAGGATTTTTTGTCCTACTTTTTCTCGTTTCGTTTTTAAGGGACAATCGTAGTCTCTGGAATCCAGCTCTCTTGCTTTTGTCTCTGCTCTTTTCTTATATGTCCATTGCCAATCTTTTTTACGAAGCTGGGCAGAAAGAGGTGCACATGGTTTTCTTTGCAGGGATTTTTCTCCTGCTGCCTCTTTTAGTTTTTCTAAGTGGTTTTTTCCTTATTTATAATGGATTTGTGTTATTGAAAAAAGAAGGAAAATCCAAGGCAAATTATTTGTCTCTAGGATTAGGCTGCGTGATTCTATTCTTTTTTGTGATCATGGCGATTCGAGTGAGCGATACCAAGGGCTTGTTTTACACCAATCATCTAGTGAATATTATCTTTTTCTTTTTGATTTATTCGTATTTGATTTTTGGTTTTGCCTTTGCAGGATTTCTGCTTTATTCCATTCTGTATCTTTTCATTCCTAAGAAAAAATATTATGATTTTATCATCATTCACGGAGCAGGCTTGTTGAATGGAGAAAAAGTCACTCCCTTACTGAAGAGTCGCATTGACAAGGCAGTAGAAGCTTATCACCAGTCTCTCAATCCCAATGTTAAAATCATCGCAAGTGGTGGTCAAGGTGGGGATGAGAAGATTTCCGAGGCTCAGGCAATTTGTAATTATTTGCTGGAAGAGACGGATGTTCCGAGAGAAGCGATTCTCCTAGAGGAAGACTCAACGACGACCTATGAGAATCTTCTCTTCTCAAAAGAAATGGGAGAGAAGCTGGTGGTCAGTCCACGTTTTCTTTTTGTGACCAATGATTACCATGTTTTTCGTACCAGTACCTATGCTCGCCGTATTGGGATGAAGGGAGATGGTCTTGGTTGCCGTACAGCCGCCTACTATATCCCATCGGCCTTTATCAGAGAATACATTGCTCTATGTGTGAAGATGAGATGGCTTTTTCTCGCCTTCTATATTTTATTAATTTTAGCTCTGATTTTCTCCTATAGAGGTGTTCTATGGTAATATGTAAAATTCATATTGTAATTCTTGTTAGAATCTCTAAAAAATCTTGTATAACCCTAAGGGAAAAATTGTCACTAGTAATGAAAGAGCAGGGTAAGTGATTGTGAGTGCGGTTTTTGGAACGGTTTCATGATTGCTCGTCAATCAATTGAACAATTTCTAACTTAGTTGCAGATTTTCAGAGAGAGTCAAAAATAGGCAACTGAATATGAGTAGACTAGAATTTTACAGTCAACGACAAATAAAAATGTGAACAGCAACAGAGGTTCACATTTTCTTTTTGGTCTATGGCAAAATGGCTTTTAGTTCCTTCAGGATAGTTTGCAAGGTCACGACCGCTTGTTCTCCTTGTTGCGGTTGGTAGAGTAGTTGGAAATACTTGCTAATAGTTTCTTCAAATTGCTTAGGGAGGAGTGTACAATGGGTCTTTGCGTACTCCAACATTCGTTTTTCACCAGGATGGGTTTGCTCATTGAGCGCAAATAACAAGTCAAAGTAGGAAGCAAAAAACTCACTCGTACGATGATTCATACTGAGAAGATCTTGGCGTTTGATAGCTTTTTCTATTTGGTGAGAGAAGGCAGGCATGGCTTGTTCTAGCAAAAGGAGTTGCCTTTCAATGATATGCTTTTTGAGTTCCTGTGGATAGGGAATCTGGTAAGTCTTTTGGAGAGAAGCATAGTGTCCATTCGGGTCGTATAAAATCTTGCTGTGGAGTAGATTATGCCACATGCAAGTTGTATAAGCATTTTGAGCTTTGTGTTGAAAAACGGTTGAGTTCAATTCCTGTTCAAACGACTCCAGCGAACGATAAATCAACTCGATTTCGATACCGTTGTTTAGTACACAGTCGTCCTCTAACTCCCAAAACTGGTTTCCAATTTCCATATAGGAGCAGTATTTACTCAAAATTTTGAGGCGAGTCGCCTCATCAATAGAAGAGTTGAGATAGACATAAACGTCATAGTCAGAATTTTGATCATAGTTTTGTCCTGCACGAGAGCCACCAAGAGCGATAGCTTCTACTTGTTCCAGTTGAGAGAATTCTTTGCAAAGTTCGTGGATCATGATTTTTCTCCTTGCTTTATGGTTTTAAAGTCATTTTACCAAAAAGTAAAACGTTTGCATAGCATTGAGTTACTCTTTTTCATTTATAGCAAAAAATGTGAACCCTTGTTTTGAGTTCACATTTCTTTTTTATTCTGCAGCTTGTTGCCAATGTTTGGCTAGAATGCGAGATAGACTTGAAATTGCTAGGTTAAAGATGAAATAGATCAAGGCAATCAGGATATAAAGACTGAAGACCTGCTCTGGTTCGAAATAGCGTCCCATGAGAATTTGGCTGGCTCCAAAGAGTTCTTGTAGGGCGATAACAGAGTAGAGAAGGCTGGTATCCTTAATCACAGTTACAAACTGAGAAATGATGGCTGGCAACATTTTACGGATAGCTTGTGGGAGAATGATGTAGTAGAGGATTTGCACTGAAGTGAATCCTTGCGACATTCCTGCTTCATACTGCCCTCTGTCCACGGCATTGAGACCGCCTCGGATAATCTCAGCTAGGGCTGCCGAGGTAAAAAGAGTAAAGGCAGTAATACCAGCTGGTGTAGACTTCATCTTGAACACCAAAAAGATAGTGAAAATCCAGAGAAGGTTGGGAACGTTACGTACAAACTCGATATAAACGCTGGAGATGATTCGTAAGATAGGATTTTTCCCATTTCTCATGACGGCTAGTACTGTTCCGATAAGGGTTGATAGGACGATAGCAATCAGAGAAATGTAGAGAGTTAAGCCAAATCCTTTAAAGATAAAGATTAGGTTATCTGGGGTCAAAACTTCTAAAATAGATTCCATAGTAACCTCCTAAAGTGAATAGGCTTTTTTGTTGGCTTGCTCCATCTTGCGACCAAACTGGGCAACAGGGAAGCATAGAGCAAAGTAGAGAAGAGCAGCGCCTAAAAAGGCTGGGATATAGTTTCCGTTGAGAGCCGACCAAGACTTAGTCACAAACATCAAGTCTACTCCAGAGATGATAGCTACGGTAGAGGTGTTCTTGATGAGGTTAACAATTTGGTTGGTCAATGGAGGGAGAATGATACGGAAGGCTTGAGGCAAGATAATCAAGCGCATGGCACTGATATAAGTAAAACCTTGCGACAAGGCGGCCTCCATCTGACCGCTAGGAATAGACTGAATCCCTGAACGAATAACCTCAGCTATATAGGCGCCGTGATAGAGTCCCACACAAAGTACAGCTGTCCAATAAATCGGAATCATGATGGTGTGTTCACTGATAAGAGGCAAACCATAAAAGACGATGACAAACTGCACCAAGAGGGGAGTATTTTGGTAAAATTCGACAAAGATACGAGCTAAAGCACGCAAGAATGGGCGTTTGCTGGTTGACATTGCCCCAAAGAAGATGCCCAAAACCATGGCGAGGATAAAGGATCCAACCGCTAGGGCAAGGGTGAAGAGGAAACCATTGAAAAATTGTCCAAAATCCTGAAAATAGGCTGTCCAAGATGATAAATCTGTCATGGGGTGTCCTCCTTAATCTGCGGTATGGCTAGATGGTTTGAGTTTGTAACGGTCATAGAGTTTTTGAAGACTACCGTCCGTGGTCCATTTAGTGACCAAGCTATCAAGATAGTCGTTTAGCTCGGTATTTGATTTCTTGGTGACGATACCGTAGTCAGATGGCTTGAAACTATCATCTAGTAGTTCTGTCCGTTTGCTGATATAGCCAGATAGGATAGAGCGGTCTACGGAAAAGGCATCAATACGGTGAGCGTGAAGGGAAGTAATCAATTCTGGGTAGGAACCAAGTTCAACAAATTTAAAGGTTAGACCTTTCTTTTTACCCAGTTCAGTAATCAGGCGTTGGGTGATGGAACCTTGGGCAACCCCAATGGTTTTACCGTTTAGGTCCTCAATACTTTTGATGTTGGCGGATTTATTGACCAAAAAACCAGAAGCGTCCGTATAGTAGGGACTGGTGAAGTTGTATAGTTTTTTACGTTCGTCTGTGATGGTGAAGGTTGCGATATCCATGTCGACCTGTTCATTGTCTAGGAGCGGTCCACGAGTTTGCGCGGTAACAGGAACGTAGCGAATCTTGACTTTGAGTTCGTCTGCAATCATCTTGGCCAAGTCCGTTTCGATACCAGAATAGGTCCCGGTCTTGGGGTCCTTGTAGCCAAAATTGGGAACGTCTTGTTTGACACCGACAACTAGTTCGCCTCTTTTTTGAATGTCTGCCACACTGGTATCGGCTTGGACTGGTTTGGCAGCAGTAAGGCTGAAAAGGCTAATCAATAATGCGTATAAAAAGAATTTCTTTTTCATAGGCGCCTCCTTATTTGACTTTGTCACTTTCGTGGTTGATAATTTTGCTGAGGAATTGTTGGGCACGAGGTTCGCTTGGATTGTCAAAAAAGTCATCGACATCTGTCGTGTCTACTAAAACCTCTCCGTCGGCCATAAAGATAATGCGGTCCGCAACTTCACGGGCAAAGCCCATTTCGTGGGTAACGATGATCATATTCATCCCATCATGTGCCAGTTTCTGCATAACTGCTAGAACATCTCCGATGGTTTCAGGGTCAAGAGCAGATGTTGGCTCATCAAAGAGGAGGAGCTCCGGATGCATGGCAAGACCACGAGCAATGGCGATCCGCTGTTTTTGACCACCAGATAGCATAGCTGGATAGGAATCTTTCTTGTCCCACATATTTACAAATTCCAGATATTTTTGGGCTGTTTTTTCAGCTTCTTTTTTATCAATTCCTAGAACTTTTATGGGCGCGAGTGTTACATTTTCTAACACTGTTTTGTGTGGATAAAGATTAAAATGTTGAAAAACCATGCCAACTTCCTTACGAAGAGGAACTAAATCTTTCTGACTAGCACCTGCTACTTGGTGTCCATTGACCAGGAGACTTCCTTTGTCAACAGCCTCTAAACCATTGATCGTACGGATAAGAGTGGACTTCCCAGAGCCGGAAGGTCCAAGCAGGACAACAACTTGTCCTTTTTCAAAACGGAGATTAATGTCGCGGAGTGCGTGGTAGTCTCCGTAATATTTTTCGACGTGTTTAAATTCTACTAAAGCCATGAGAGATCTCCTTTGTGTTATATTTTATAACATGATTCTACACCAAAAGAATGTTCTTGTCAAATCATATCTGAAAAAAATTCACTAAAATGTTATAAAAAAGCAATCTGAATAGAGAAAATGCCTAAATCATGTTATAATGAAACGATAGAATTCTTAGAAAGAGTGGATGTCTTTTTGATAACTCCTACTTATGAATGGCAGTTTGCCCCGCAGGTTGAAGATGCGGATTTTACAAAGATAGCCAAGAAGGCTGGGCTGGGTCCTGAGGTGGCTCGCTTATTATTTGAAAGAGGGATTCAGGATGAAGAAAGTCTAAAGAAGTTTTTAGAACCTTCTTTAGAGGACTTACATGACCCCTATCTGCTCCATGATATGGACAAGGCAGTGAAACGGATTCGTCAGGCTATTGAAGAAGGGGAGAATATTCTCATCTATGGAGACTACGATGCGGATGGCATGACCTCGGCTTCGATTATGAAGGAAAGTTTAGAACAGCTTGGCGCCGAGTGCCGTGTTTATTTACCCAATCGTTTTACCGATGGCTATGGTCCCAATGCCAGTGTTTATAAATACTTTATCGAGCAAGAGGGAATTTCCTTGATTGTGACAGTGGATAATGGGGTTGCTGGTCACGAGGCCATTGAATTGGCTCAGTCTATGGGAGTGGATGTCATTGTGACTGACCACCATTCTATGCCGGAAACCCTTCCTGATGCCTATGCGATTGTTCACCCTGAGCATCCAGATGCGGACTATCCCTTCAAACAGTTAGCTGGTTGTGGAGTGGCTTTCAAGCTAGCTTGCGCTCTTTTAGAAGAAGTGCAAGTTGAGCTACTAGATTTGGTAGCTATCGGTACCATTGCGGATATGGTAAGTTTGACGGATGAAAACCGTATCATGGTTCAATATGGTCTGGAAATGTTGGGGCATACTCAGCGCATCGGTCTGCAAGAAATGCTGGACATGGCTGGGATTGCTGCTAACGAAGTGACAGAAGAAACGGTTGGCTTTCAGATTGCCCCTCGTTTAAATGCCTTAGGGCGCTTGGACGATCCTAATCCAGCTATTGATTTGCTGACTGGATTTGACGACGAGGAAGCGCATGAGATTGCCCTCATTATTCATCAGAAAAACGAAGAACGTAAGGAAATCGTCCAATCTATCTATGAAGAAGCTAAGACCATGGTGGATCCTGAAAAGAAGGTCCAAGTTTTGGCCAAGGAAGGCTGGAATCCTGGCGTTCTGGGTATCGTTGCTGGTCGTTTGTTGGAAGAACTAGGTCAGACAGTCATCGTTCTTAATATAGAGGACGGTCGTGCCAAAGGCAGTGCTCGTAGCGTGGAAGCTGTCGATATTTTTGAGGCTCTGGATCCCCATCGAGACCTATTTATCGCCTTTGGCGGCCATGCTGGTGCAGCAGGGATGACGCTAGAGGTTGAGAAACTCTCAGATTTATCCCAGGTTTTGGAAGATTATATCCGTGAAAAAGGTGCAGATGCTACTGGTAAGAACAAGTTAAATCTAGATGAAGAGTTGAATTTGGAGACTCTTAGTTTAGAAACGGTTAAAAGCTTTGAACGCTTGGCACCCTTTGGAATGGATAATCAAAAACCTGTCTTTTATATCAAGGGTTTTCATGTCGAAAGTACTCGTACCATGGGAGCAGGCAATGCCCATCTCAAACTAAAAATTTCCAAGGGTGAGGCGAGTTTCGAAGTGGTGGCCTTCGGACAAGGTAGATGGGGAACAGAGTTTGCTCAAACAAAAAACCTAGAATTGGCAGTCACCCTGTCTGTCAATCAATGGAATGGCCAAACTGCTCTCCAGTTGATGATGGTGGATGCGCGTGTGGAGGGTGTTCAACTCTTTAACATTCGTGGGAAGAATGCAGTCTTGCCAGAAGGGGTTCCAGTTTTAGATTTCTCTGGAGAGGTGCCAGATTTAGCGAATAGTGAAGCGGTTGTTGTGAAAAATATTCCTGAGGATATTACTCTGCTTAAGGCCATTTTTCAGGAGCAAAATTTCTCAGCAGTCTATTTCAAGAACGACATAGACAAGGCCTACTATCTGACAGGTTATGGAACCAGAGAGCAGTTTGCTAAATTGTACAAGACCATTTACCAGTTCCCAGAGTTTGATATTCGCTACAAGTTGAAAGATTTAGCGGCTTATCTCAATATTCAACAAATCTTGCTGGTCAAGATGATCCAAGTGTTTGAAGAGCTGGACTTTGTGACGATCAAAGATGGTGTCATGACAGTCAATAAAGAAGCGCCGAAAAGGGAAATTGCTGAAAGTCGGATTTACCAAAATCTCAAACAGACCGTTAAAGACCAAGAAATGATGGCGCTGGGTACCGTGCAAGAAATCTATGACTTTTTGATGGAAAAAGAATAGAAGTTAGGAAAGAGTTGGGTAACCAGCTCTTTTTTGAAAACAAATCTTCGTTTTGAAAATCATCAAAAAAATGGTATAATGGTAGGAAAAGATTCGGCTGAAAGTTTTAGAACTTTTAGAATAAGAGGGTAAATTCACCCTATAATCAAGATAAATGAAGTTTCGGAGGAAAAATGAGTAATATTAGTTTAACAACACTAGGTGGTGTACGAGAAAATGGGAAAAATATGTACATCGCTGAAATAGGCGATTCGATTTTTGTTTTGGATGCAGGGCTTAAATACCCTGAAAATGAACAACTAGGGGTTGATGTCGTCATTCCAAACATGGACTACCTTTTTGAAAATAGCGACCGTATCGCAGGAGTCTTCTTGACCCACGGGCATGCGGATGCCATTGGTGCCCTGCCTTATCTCTTGGCAGAGGCTAAGGTGCCTGTGTTTGGCTCTGAGTTGACCATTGAGTTGGCCAAACTCTTTGTCAAAGGAAATGATACGGTTAAGAAATTCAATGACTTCCATATCATTGATGAAAACACGGAGATTGACTTTGGGGGAACGGTTGTTTCCTTCTTCCGTACGACTCACTCTATCCCAGAAAGTCTGGGAGTTGTGTTAAAAACACCAAAAGGGAACATTGTTTACACAGGCGACTTCAAATTTGACCAGACGGCTAGTGAATCCTATGCGACGGATTTTGCGCGTTTAGCCGAAATCGGCCGTGACGGTGTCTTGGCACTTCTCAGTGATTCTGCGAATGCAGACAGCAATATCCAGGTGGCGAGCGAGAGTGAAGTTGGGGATGAAATTACCCAAACCATCGCTGACTGGGACGGCCGTATCATCGTTGCAGCGGTTGCCAGCAACCTTTCTCGTATCCAGCAGGTTTTTGATGCGGCTGCGGAGACTGGCCACCGAGTCGTTTTGACTGGATTTGATGTTGAAAATATCGTCCGTACAGCGATTCGTCTCAAAAAATTGTCTCTAGCTAATGAAAGCCTTTTGATAAAACCGAAAGAAATGTCTCGTTTTGAAGACCATGAGTTGATTATCCTAGAGACAGGTCGTATGGGTGAACCCATCAATGGACTTCGCAAGATGTCCGTTGGGCGCCACCGTTATGTAGAAATCAAGGATGGGGACTTGGTTTATATTGTAACAACTCCATCCACCGCCAAAGAAGCAGTTGTGGCTCGCGTTGAAAATATGATTTACCAAGCTGGTGGTGTGGTAAAACTCATTACCCAGAGTTTGCGAGTATCAGGACACGGAAATGCGCGTGATTTGCAGTTGATGATCAATCTTTTGCAACCGAAATATCTTTTTCCTGTCCAAGGGGAGTACCGTGAGTTGGATGCGCATGCCAAGGCTGCCATGGCAGTTGGAATGTTGCCAGAGCGTATTTTCATCCCTAAAAAGGGAACGATCATGTCCTATGAACATGGAGACTTCGTCCCAGCTGGAGCAGTTTCTGCAGGTGATGTCATGATTGATGGAAATGCCATTGGTGATGTTGGGAATGTCGTTCTTCGCGACCGTAAGGTCTTGTCAGAGGATGGGATCTTTATCGTGGCTATCACTGTTAACCGTCGTGAGAAGAAAATTGTGGCTAAGGCTCGTGTTCATACGCGTGGATTTATCTACCTTAAGAAAAGTCGCGACATTCTCCGTGAAAGTTCCGAATTGATTAACCAAACGGTAGAAGAGTATCTTCAAGGGGATGACTTTGACTGGGCAGATCTCAAAGGGAAGGTTCGTGACAATTTGACCAAGTACCTCTTTGATCAAACCAAACGTCGCCCAGCAATTTTGCCAGTCGTGATGGAAGCTAAATAATAAGCAGAATGCCTACGGAAAAAGTCGATATTCGGCTTTTTCTTATAGAATAGTAAAAGGAGACAACCATGGCAGTTATGAATATTGAGTATTACTCAGAAGTTTTGGATATGGAGTGGGGTGTTACCGTCCTCTATCCAGATGGCAGTCGAGTGACTGAACCAGATTGCGCAGATATTCCTGTTCTTTACCTTTTGCACGGAATGTCAGGAAATCAAAATAGCTGGCTCAAACGTACCAATGTCGAACGCTTGTTGCGGGGAACCAATCTCATTGTTATCATGCCCAATACTAGCAATGGCTGGTATACAGATACTCAGTATGGCTATAACTACTATACAGCTTTAGCAGAAGAACTCCCCCAAGTCATGAAACGATTCTTTCCCAATATGACCAGCAAGCGCGAAAAGACCTTCATTGCAGGTCTCTCAATGGGTGGCTACGGCTCCTTCAAACTCGCTCTATCGACGAATCGTTTTTCTCATGCGGCTAGTTTTTCTGGTGCGCTCAGTTTTCAAGAATTTTCTCCTGAAAGTCAGGATTTGGGATCGATTGCCTACTGGAGAGGAGTTTTTGGAGAGATTAAAGACTGGAAAGCTAGCCCTCATTCGCTTGAAAGTATGGCTGCAAAATCCGATCAAAAGACCAAACTATGGGCTTGGTGTGGAGAGCAAGACTATCTCTACTCTGCCAATAATCTCGCAGTGAAAAACCTCAAAAAACTTGGTTTTGAGGTGACCTATAGTCATAGTCTAGGTAAGCACGAGTGGTACTACTGGGAAAAACAATTGGAGCGTTTTTTGGCTACCTTACCAATTGACTTTGTCTTGGAAGAACGTTTATCTTAGTTTTAGGTTTCTTTCAGTTTTCTTCAGTAAAATAGAGAATCTATCTTGATCAAGGAAAATGTGATTTCAAGATAGATTCTTATTTTTATGAAAGGTGGAGTGTCATGTTCTGGATTATTCGATTATTCTTCCGATTTCTTTTGGGAATTTGGCGTTTCTTCTGGCGTCTGGTTTGGACTGTGGTCATTCTACTGCTTATTGCCTTTGGAGTGGTTTGGTATCTGACAGGTGATTTTCATTCTGCGGTCAATCAGGTTGAAAAAATGAGCAAGATTGGTCAAGGTGGCTGGAACCAATGGAAGGAGACGGGAACGCTGGAAGTCTTGTCTCAGACAGACAGTCACCAACATGCAGAAGGCAAGTGGGCTCAGGCCTCAGCTCGCATCTATATTGAGCCTCAAATGGATGAGACCTTCCAAGGTGCCTATGCAGAAGCCATAAAAAACTGGAATCAAACGGGAGCTTTTACCTTTGAGGTGGTTGCGGATCCTAGCCAAGCAGATATTGTGGCAAGTGAGATGAATGATGGATCGACCGCTGTAGCAGGTCAAGCCGAGAGTCAAACCAATTTGTTAACCAAACAATTTATATCTGTAACGGTTCGCCTGAATCACTATTATCTATCCAATCCAAACTATGGATATTCTTATGAACGAATCGTGCACACGGCGGAGCACGAGCTGGGACATGCCATCGGATTGGATCACACCAACGAGACTTCTGTTATGCAACCTGCAGGCTCCTACTATGGGATTCAGCCTCGGGATGTGATTGAAGTCAGAGAATTGTATGTAAATAATTATGGACGAGTGATTTAATTTGCTTTTTCAAAAGCTAAAACAACAATTTTTATACTACAAATTTAGTTGAGAAAGATTATCTAAATGACATACTTCCTATTATTTCTTTTAACTATTTATAGGAAAAGTTACTGATATTAACTCCATATACTAGGTGATGTGTGAAGATTATTTTTTCTTTATTTTTTAAAAAAAAAATAGTAAAATAGGACTAAGATTAATAGAGGATCGAAAGTACATGTATTATTATCGAGTTGGTATTTCTGCTGAAGAACATGATCGTTTTGTTAGACGAAGTTCTTTAGTGAATCTCTTGCAAAGTAGTGCTTGGGCAAGTGTAAAAAGTGAATGGGAAAATGAAAGAGTTGGGTTTTATAGTGATAATCAAATAGTGGCGGTAGCTAGTTTACTTTATAGATCTTTACCCTTTGGTTTTACAATGTGCTACATTGCCAGAGGTCCAATTTTGGATTATACTGACCAATCTTTGATGGATTTTGTATTTTCTTCGCTTAAAAAGATTGCGCAGAAAAAACGAGCTCTTTTTATTAAGATAGACCCTGCGCTTTGTTTGAATAAAACTTATATTGATGGTCAATTTTATGATTACTCAGAGGAAACTCTAAAAACGCTAAATTATCTACAAAAGCTAGGATTCATTTGGTCTGGTAAGACTAGTGGAATGATTGATACTATTCAGCCTCGTATACAGGCGAAAGTGTACAAAGAAAATTTTGATGAGAAATATCTACCGAAATCAGCAAGACAAGCTATTAGGACTGCACAAAATAAAGGAATAACTATTCAGTTTGGTGGGATTGAATTATTAGAATCATTTTCTTTTCTAATGAAGAAGACGGAGGCAAGAAAAAGTATTCATTTGCGTAATGAAGCCTACTATCGAAATTTACTATTGTCTTTTCCAGACCATGCTTATATAACATTATCTACACTTGATTTGCCAAATCGGTTGAATATTTTAGAAGAACAAAGAAATCAGAATCAAAAAATTCTAGAATCTTTATCAGCTACTGTTAAATCTTCGAAATATCAAAGTAGGTTGCAAGAAAGCGAAAGGTTGAATGAAGAAATTCTATTTTTGGAGAAATATATTTCTTCAGGTGTTCAAGTTGCTCCTTTATCAGCCACTTTGACCTTGGAATTTGGGCAGACATCTGTGAATTTATATGCAGGAATGGATGTAGAATTTAGACGCTACAATGCTCCAATTTTAACATGGTATCGAACACTACAGCATGCATTCGAAAGAGGTTCTATCTGGCAAAATCTAGGAGGCATTGAACATACAAGAGATGGCGGGCTTTATCGCTTTAAGGCTAATTTTAATCCAACTATTGAAGAATATTTAGGCGAGTTTACGCTACCTATTCATCCTTTGTATCCTTTAATAAATCTCCTATTTAATCTTCGAAAAAAATATCATAGAAAGTAAATGTATGACACTAACTGTACTTACTAAAGAAGACTTTCGCATTTATTCAGAATCAATTACCTCCCGCTCGTTTTTACAATCAATCCAGATGGGAGAATTATTAGAGAAGCGAGGAGCAACAGTGACCTACCTTGCTCTAAAGCATACAGAGACCATTCAGGTTGCCGCGTTGGTTTATAGTTTGCCAATGACAGGTGGACTGCACATGGAAATCAATTCTGGTCCAATTTATAGCGATGCAACTTACCTAAAGGAATTTTACAAAGATCTCCAAGTGTATGCTAAACAACATGGGGCTCTGGAGTTGATTGTCAAACCTTACGATACTTTTCAAAGTTTTGATACTAATGGGAATCCAGTGACGGAGGAGCAACAAGAAATTATTCAGCGTTTGACGAATCTAGGATATTGTCATGATGGTTTACAGATTGGTTACCCAGGTGGGGAACCTGATTGGTTATATGTCAAGGATTTAGAAGGAATCACAGAGGAGAATTTAATTAGATCTTTTAGTAAAAAGGGAAAACCCTTGGTTAAGAAAGCTAGAAGCTTTGGCATTCAATTGAGACGATTAAAACGTGATGAATTATCTATTTTTAAAGATATTACTGCTACGACATCAAAAAGAAGAGAATATAGTGATAAAAGTTTAGAATATTACGAACATTTTTATGATGCATTTGGAGACCGAGCTGAATTTATGGTTGCAACTTTAAATTTTCAAGATTATCTTTCTCAACTGGAGAAAACTCAAGAAAACTTATCCAAAAAAATAGCAGATTTTGACGCAGCGTTAAGAAAATCACCTGATTCAGCTCAGAAGAAAAAAGAGCATAAAGAATTGCTACATCAATTTGAAACTTTTGAGGTTCGTAAAGCAGAAGCACATAAATTGATAGCAAAGTATGGGGAACAAAAGGTTGTATTGGCTGGTAGTCTTTTTATCTATATGCCTCAAGAGAGTACCTATCTTTTTAGTGGCTCTTACACAGAATTTAATAAGTTCTATGCACCAGCGTTGCTTCAAGAGTATGTTATGTTAGAGAGTATAAAGCGTGGAATTCCTGTTTATAATTTTTTAGGGATTCAAGGAATATTTGATGGAAGTGATGGTGTGCTTCGCTTTAAGCAAAACTTTAATGGCTATATTGTAAGGAAGGCGGGAACTTTCCGTTATTATCCTTCTCCTCTCAAGTATAGAATTATTTCTCTAATAAAAAGGATATTGGGTCGATAATTACGTTACCTATGTACTACCCCAAAAAGTTATTTTTTGTATAACTTTTGTAGTATAGTTTAGTGCTTCTTTTTTCTATGTTCTATTTGAGTCAAAAATATTTTGATGTGCATAAGAGGGGAAAACCAGGAAGTAATATGGAAATTTCACTTATATAAATTAGGGTATCAGATAAATCTATAGCTATACCAACGAGACTTCTGTTATGCAACCTGCAGGCTCTTACTATGGGATTCAGCCTCGGGATGTGAAAGCTGTTCAAGAACTCTATACTAGTAGCGACTAGATGAAGTCGGTGCAATCCGAAAAGAAATCAAAGCTCCTCCATCAAGTGATTGGTGGGGCTTTTTGTTCGTCCTGTTACGGCCTTTTTGCTATAATGGAACTATGAATAACTTGATCAAATCAAAACTGGAGCTCTTGCCGACCAGCCCCGGTTGCTACATTCATAAAGATAAAAACGGCACCATTATCTATGTAGGAAAGGCTAAAAATCTGCGCAATCGCGTGCGCTCTTACTTCCGTGGCAGTCACGATACCAAGACAGAGGCTCTGGTATCTGAAATTGTGGATTTCGAATTTATCGTTACCGAGTCCAATATTGAGGCCCTCCTTCTGGAAATCAACCTCATCAAGGAAAATAAGCCCAAGTACAATATCATGCTCAAGGATGATAAGTCTTATCCATTAATCAAAATTACCAATGAGCGCTATCCTCGTTTGATTATCACCCGTCAGGTCAAGAAGGATGGAGGTCTTTATTTTGGACCTTATCCCGATGTGAGCGCAGCCAATGAAATCAAACGACTACTGGATCGGATTTTCCCTTTTCGGAAATGTACCAATCCGCCGTCTAAGGTTTGTTTCTATTACCATATCGGCCAGTGTATGGCCCACACCATCTGTAAAAAAGATGAGGCCTATTTCAAGTCCATGGCTCAGGAGGTTTCTGACTTCTTAAAAGGGCAGGATGACAAAATCATCGACGAACTCAAGGGTAAAATGGCAGTAGCAGCACAAAGTATGGAGTTTGAACGGGCAGCGGAATACCGTGACCTGATTCAGGCGATTGGCACTCTGCGGACTAAGCAACGGGTCATGGCTAAAGACCTCCAAAACCGTGATGTCTTTGGCTACTATGTGGACAAGGGCTGGATGTGTGTGCAGGTTTTCTTTGTCCGTCAGGGTAAGTTAATTGAGCGTGACGTCAATCTATTCCCTTATTACAACGATCCTGATGAAGATTTTCTGACCTACGTAGGACAATTTTATCAAGAAAAATCTCACCTGGTTCCTAATGAAGTATTGATTCCGCAGGATATTGACCAAGAAGCCGTCAAGGCCTTGGTGGATACTAAGATTGTCAAACCCCAGCGTGGAGAGAAAAAACAGCTGGTCAATCTAGCTATAAAAAATGCCCGTGTTAGTCTGGAGCAGAAGTTCAATCTTCTAGAAAAATCTGTCGAAAAGACACAAGGAGCTATTGAAAATCTGGGGCGTTTGCTCCAAATACCGACACCGGTTCGCATTGAGTCCTTTGACAACTCCAATATTATGGGGACCAGCCCTGTTTCGGCCATGGTGGTCTTTGTCAATGGTAAACCGAGTAAGAAGGATTACCGTAAGTACAAGATAAAAACGGTTGTGGGTCCAGATGACTACGCCAGTATGCGAGAGGTCATTCGCAGACGCTATGGACGAGTTCAACGAGACGGTTTGACTCCCCCAGATTTGATTGTGATTGATGGAGGACAAGGTCAAGTCAATATCGCTAAGCAGGTCATCCAAGAGGAACTGGGCTTGGATATTCCAATTGCAGGTCTGCAAAAGAATGACAAGCACCAAACCCATGAACTGCTCTTTGGAGATCCACTGGAAGTGGTAGAGTTATCTCGCAATTCTCAGGAATTTTTCCTCCTCCAACGCATTCAAGATGAGGTACACCGCTTTGCTATCACTTTCCACCGTCAACTGCGCTCCAAAAATTCCTTTTCATCCCAATTGGATGGGATTGACGGTCTAGGACCTAAACGCAAGCAAAATCTCATGAAGCATTTCAAGTCTCTGACTAAAATCAAGGAAGCTAGTGTGGATGAGATTGTTGAAGTTGGAGTACCAAGAGCTGTCGCAGAAGCTGTTCAGAGAAAGTTGAACCCGCAGGAAGAAGTGGAGTTGGCTCAAGTAGCGGAAGAGAGAGTAGATTACCAAACAGAAGGAGACCATCATGAACCATAAAGTAGCAATTTTATCAGATATCCATGGCAATGCGACGGCCTTAGAAGCAGTGATTGCAGATGCTAAAACTCAAGGAGCCAGTGAATATTGGCTCCTGGGAGATATTTTTCTTCCCGGTCCAGGCGCAAATGACTTGGTCGCCCTGCTAAAGGACCTTCCTATCACAGCAAGTGTTCGAGGAAATTGGGATGATTGTGTCCTTGAGGTCTTGGACGGAGAATACGGTTTGGAAGATCCACAAGAAATTCAGCTTATGCGATTGACTCAGTTTTTGATGGAGCGAATGGATCCTGCAACGATTGTCTGGCTACGAAGCTTGCCTTTGCTGGAAAAGAAAGAAGTTGAGGGACTGCGCTTTTCTCTTTCTCATAATTTACCTGACAAAAATTATGGACGTGACTTGATGGTTGAGAATGATACAGATAAATTTGACCAACTCCTAGATGAGGGAACGGACGTGGCAGTCTATGGTCATGTTCACAAGCAGTTGCTTCGTTACGGCAGTCAAGGGCAACAAATCATCAATCCAGGTACGATAGGCATGCCCTATTTTGACTGGGAAGCGTTAAAAAATCACCGTGCCCAGTATGCCGTGATAGAAGTAGAAGATGGGGAATTGGTAAATATTCTATTCCGAAAAGTTGCGTATGACTATGAAGCAGAGTTAGAATTGGCCAAGTCTAAGGACCTTCCTTTTATCGAAATGTATGAAGAACTACGTCGAGATGACAACTATCGGGGGCACAATCTGGAACTTTTATCTAGTTTAATTGAAAAGCATGGGTATGTGGAGGATGTGAAAGAATTTTTGGAGGCTATAAAGTCAGAATACAAGATAGACTAGTTTCTTTAAACCCCTGAGAATTAGTTGGAACTGGATGAGGAAAAATCTGATTTTAATGATAAGTTTAAATCCAGGGCTTCATCCGTGTTCCAATTTCTTTCTATGAAAAATCTCTGCAAGCTCTTTCAAAATATGGTAGAATGGATGCAGTAGAATTAGAAAAGGAAATCGATTATGAAATTTCTTGAATTAAATAAAAAACGTCATGCGACTAAGCATTTTACTGATAAACCGGTAGATCCCAAAGATGTGCGTACGGCTATCGAAATCGCAACCTTGGCCCCAAGTGCCCATAACAGCCAGCCATGGAAGTTTGTGGTGGTTCGTGAAAAAAATGCAGAATTGGCAAAATTAGCATATGGTTCGAACTTTGAGCAGGTATCATCAGCGCCAGTGACCATTGCCTTGTTTACAGATACAGATCTTGCCAAACGTGCCCGCAAGATTGCCCGAGTTGGTGGTGCAAAGAATTTCTCAGAAGAGCAACTTCAATATTTCATGAAGAATTTGCCTGCCGAGTTTGCGCGTTACAGTGAACAGCAAGTTAGTGACTACTTGGCCCTTAATGCGGGACTAGTAGCCATGAACTTAGTTCTTGCTTTGACTGACCAAGGAATCGGTTCTAACATTATTCTTGGATTTGACAAATCAAAAGCCAACGAAGTTTTGGACATTGAAGACCGATTCCGTCCAGAACTCTTGATCACAGTTGGATACACAGATGAGAAATTGGAACCAAGCTACCGCTTGCCAGTAGATGAAATTATCGAGAAGAGATAGGAAGAAAAAATGACAGTTATTGATTTTACAGCAGAAGTAGAAAAACGCAAAGAAGACCTCTTGGCTGACTTGTTTAGCCTTTTGGAAATCAACTCAGAACGTGATGACAGCAAAGCCGATGCTGAGCATCCATTTGGACCTGGTCCAGTAAAAGCCTTGGAAAAATTCCTTGAAATCGCAGACCGTGATGGCTATCCAACTAAAAATGTTGATAACTACGCAGGACATTTTGAGTTTGGTGAAGGAGAAGAAGTTCTCGGAATCTTTGCTCACATGGACGTGGTGCCAGCTGGTAGCGGTTGGGACACGGACCCTTATACACCAACTATCAAAGACGGTCGCCTTTATGCGCGTGGAGCTTCAGACGACAAGGGGCCTACAACAGCTTGTTACTATGGTTTGAAAATCATCAAAGAATTGGGGCTTCCAACTTCTAAAAAAGTTCGTTTCATCGTCGGAACAGATGAAGAATCAGGCTGGGCAGACATGGACTACTACTTTGAACATGTAGGACTTGCGAAACCAGACTTCGGTTTCTCTCCAGATGCTGAATTCCCTATCATCAATGGTGAAAAAGGGAATATCACAGAATATCTCCATTTTGCAGGTGAAAATACTGGTGCAGCTCGCCTTCACAGCTTCACAGGTGGTTTGCGTGAAAACATGGTACCTGAATCAGCAACAGCAGTCGTTTCAGGTGACTTGGCTGACTTGCAAGCTAAACTAGATGCCTTTGTTGCAGAACACAAACTCAGAGGAGAACTCCAAGAAGAAAACGGCCAGTACAAGGTGACTGTGATTGGTAAATCAGCTCATGGTGCTATGCCTGCATCAGGTGTCAATGGTGCGACCTACCTTGCCCTTTTCCTCAGTCAGTTTGACTTTGCAGGACCTGCAAAAGACTACCTCGACATCGCTGGTAAGATTCTCTTGAACGACCATAAGGGTACAAATCTCAAGGTTGCTCATGTAGATGAAAAGATGGGTGCCCTTTCTATGAATGCCGGTGTCTTCCGCTTCGATGAAACAAGTGCTGACAATACGATTGCTCTTAACTTCCGTTATCCAAAAGGAACAAGCCCAGAGCAAATCAAGTCAATCCTTGAAAACTTGCCAGTTGCTTCTGTTAGCCTTTCTGAACACGGTCACACCCCTCACTATGTACCGATGGAAGATCCACTTGTGCAAACCTTGTTGAATGTTTATGAAAAACAAACTTGTCTTAAAGGTCACGAGCAAGTCATCGGTGGTGGTACCTTTGGTCGTTTACTGGAACGTGGGGTTGCCTACGGTGCGATGTTCCCAGACTCAATCGATACCATGCACCAAGCCAACGAATTTATCGCCTTGGACGATCTCTTCCGAGCAGCAGCAATCTATGCTGAAGCTATTTATGAACTGATCAAATAAAATGATAGAAGTCTGAGATTGTATGCTTGGACTTCTTTTTGGAGGGAAAACAGATGTCTCAAATTGAAAGAATCAAGCAAGCCATTATGGCGGATCCGCAAAATACCAGCTATACAGAACGCGGAATCGAACCTCTCTTTGCGGCGCCAAAAACTGCCCGTATCAATATTGTCGGTCAGGCTCCTGGGCTTAAAACGCAAGAAGCTGGGATTTATTGGAAGGATAAGAGTGGCAATCGCTTGCGTGAGTGGCTAGGTGTGGATGAGGACACCTTTTACAATTCAGGTTATTTTGCAGTTCTGCCCATGGATTTCTACTTTCCGGGGCATGGCAAGTCAGGCGACCTTCCACCTCGTACAGGTTTTGCAGAAAAATGGCATCCGCAACTCTTGCAAGAGTTGCCCGATATCCAATTAACTCTCTTGATTGGACAATATGCCCAAGCCTATTATTTACATGAAAAAGTTAGTGGCAAGGTGACAGAACGGGTAAAACACTACAAAGACTATCTACCAGAATTTTTCCCTCTGGTGCACCCCTCACCACGAAATCAAATCTGGATGGCCAAAAATCCTTGGTTTGAGTCAGAAGTAGTGCCCGATTTGAAAAAAAGAATTCAGAAGATTCTTGGAGAAACAAAATGAAAGAAATTACTTTTAACGATTTTTACCAGCTTTATCAAAATGAGCAACTTTCTCTAGTGGACGTGAGAGAAGTAGAAGAGTTCCAGACGCTTCATTTAGAAGGTGCTCAAAACCTACCACTTAGTCAATTAGCTGATATCTATGATCAGTTGGACAAGGACCTCTTGCATTATGTCATTTGTAAATCTGGAATACGTTCAGCGCGTGCTTGTCAATTTCTAGTTGAACAGGGTTATGAAGTTATCAATGTTCAAGGTGGAATGACGGCCTTTGAAAATCTTTAAACCTCTATGGTGATAGATCCTAATCTTCCCTTGCTCGGTTCCAACTGAGTGAGGGATTTTGTTTTTAGATAATTCTTATTTTTAAAAATATTGAAAACATTCAATGATTAATTTTGGATACTTTTTTCAGAGTCTTAATAATGGTATACTAGGTCAGTATTTTAGAAATATGAAGGAGATTATTATGGCTAAAAAAGGTGCCCTAACAGGCTTGCTCCTGTTTGGAATATTTTTTGGTGCGGGGAACTTGATCTTTCCGCCTTCTCTAGGTGCTTTATCTGGAGAACAGTTTCTTCCTGCCATCGCAGGTTTTGTATTTTCGGGTGTCGGGATTGCTGTCCTAACGCTCATCATCGGAACGCTAAACCCTAAAGGATACATTCACGAGATTTCTAAGAAAATCTCACCTTGGTTTGCGACGCTTTATCTTGCAGTCCTCTATCTATTGATTGGTCCCTTCTTTGCCATTCCACGTACTGCCACAACAGCTTATGAAGTTGGGATTAGCCCCCTTTTATCAGATGCGAATAAAGGTCTTGGCTTGATTGTCTTTACTGTGCTTTACTTTGCAGCGGCTTATTTGATTTCACTCAATCCATCAAAGATTTTGGATCGAATTGGACGTGTTTTAACGCCAGTCTTTGCTTTGTTGATCGTTATCTTGGTTGTACTAGGTGCCTTCAAATATGGTGGAACAAGCCCTCAAGCAGCTTCAGCAGCCTATCAATCTTCTGCCTTTGGTACAGGTTTCCTAGAAGGGTATAATACCTTAGATGCCCTTGCTTCAGTTGCCTTCAGTGTAATTGCTGTTCAAACCTTGAAACAACTTGGATTCTCCAGTAAGAAAGAATACATTTCAACTATTTGGGTGGTTGGTATCGTTGTAGCTCTTGCCTTTAGCGCTCTTTATATCGGTTTAGGATTCCTTGGAAATCATTTCCCGGTACCAGCTGAAGTGATGAAGGGTGGAACACCAGGTGTTTATATCTTGTCACAAGCAACTCAGGAAATCTTTGGTTCAACAGCTCAACTCTTCCTTGCTGTTATGGTAACTGTAACCTGTTTCACAACGACAGTTGGCTTGATTGTGTCTACTGCAGAGTTCTTTAACGGACGTTTCCCACAAATCAGCTACAAGGTCTATGCAACTGTCTTTACCTTGATTGGGTTTGCTATTGCAAATCTTGGTCTTGATGCAATCATTAAGTATTCAGTTCCAGTACTGGTAATCTTGTACCCAATCACCATCGCCATTGTGATGATCGTGATTGTTAATAAGTTTGTCGCCCTGTCAAAACCGGGCATGCAGTTAACTATTGGGCTTGTTACAGCGATTGCTCTTGCAAGCGTCCTTGGAAGTTCCTTTAAGATTGAGTTTCTAGAAAATCTGATTAATGCTCTTCCGTTTGCAGCTGCCTCTCTTCCATGGATAGTGCCAGCTATTATCGGAATCTTGCTTTCATTGGTTCTACCAAACAAACAAGAGAGCGACGTTTTTGAGATGGAATAAAAAAATTCTTGGTCATCGACCAAGAATTTTTTGTATGAGCACGACTCATTAGTTGGTTTGTTCAGTATAACCAGCTTCTTTAAGCATTTTTTTCGAGGCAGCAAAGCTTACACGGTTTCCAATACCAGAATATTCGTTTGGCATTGCTTTTTTCAATTCGTCAAGACTCGCGACAGTCATGTCAACCTCGATGTTTTGGATAACTTTCTCGTCTTGAATTTCAACTTTTTGTGTAACCCCTTTGACCCCTTCATAACCTTTATAAGTATCGTCAACAATTTCCTTAATACCTTCCGCGGTATTATTAAGTTTTTCAGGGTCAAGTACATTATGAACAGTTTGTTTTACAACGTCATCTCCCTTCACAGTATAAGTCAAGGTAGAATGAATCCCAGGTTTGCTATTGTGGACAAATGTGTGAGTTTCTGTCTCATCTTTCTTTTCAGATGATTGTTCAGTGCTTTGTTTGGTCTCGCTTGACTGAGTTGATGTGTCTTCTTTGCTACTGCTGCTAGCAGGTGTTGATGCTTGTTTGGAACATCCGAGTAGGAGGACAAGTGAAGCCACAAGGGCTAGCGATACTTTAAAGTATGATTTCATATTTTTACTTTCCTTTCATAATCAAAGCATTTGTATTATAACATGGATCTATAGTGAAAGCAACTAAACACAGTTTTTCTCCTTTTGAGAAGGAGTCTGACTAGAAAAATGTTATAATGGTAGGAAAGAGGTGAAGAAATGAATCAGACTATAAACTATATCAAAGAACTAACCGCTATTGCATCTCCGACGGGATTTACTCGTGAGATTTCAGACTACTTGGTCCATACTTTAGAAGAGCTTGGCTACCAGCCAGTCCGTACAGCCAAGGGTGGTGTCAATGTGACCATTAAAGGTCAAAACGATGAGCAACAACGCTATGTGACTGCCCATGTGGATACGCTGGGTGCTATTGTTCGTGCAGTCAAACCAGATGGCCGTCTCAAATTGGATCGTATTGGTGGTTTTCCTTGGAATATGATTGAAGGAGAAAACTGTATCGTTCATGTGGCTAGCACTGGTCAAACGGTATCTGGGACCATCCTCATCCATCAAACTTCTTGCCATGTCTACAAGGATGCAGGAACTGCAGAACGTACGCAGGACAATATGGAAGTACGTTTGGATGCAAAAGTAACCAATGAAAAAGAAACCCGCGCCTTGGGCATCGAAGTTGGCGACTTTATCAGTTTTGATCCGCGAACTGTCGTGACAGAGACTGGTTTTATCAAGTCTCGCCATCTAGATGACAAAGTCAGCGCAGCGATTTTGCTCAATCTTCTTCGTGTTTATAAGGAAGAGGGGATTGAGTTGCCAGTAACAACTCATTTTGCTTTTTCAGTCTTTGAAGAGGTGGGCCACGGTGCCAACTCCAATATTCCAGCCCAGGTAGTAGAATATCTGGCTGTCGATATGGGTGCAATGGGAGATGACCAGCAGACGGATGAGTACACAGTGTCTATCTGTGTCAAAGACGCTTCAGGCCCCTATCACTATGACTTTCGTCAACACTTGGTAGCTTTGGCGAAGGAGCAAGATATTCCATTTAAGCTCGATATCTATCCATTTTATGGTTCTGATGCTTCAGCGGCCATGTCTGCAGGAGCAGAGGTCAAACACGCCCTCCTTGGAGCTGGTATTGAATCCAGTCACTCTTACGAACGAACACACATTGATTCGGTCGTGGCGACTGAGCGTATGGTCGACGCTTATCTCAAGAGTGCATTGGTAGACTGATATGTGCTTGATTTGTCAAAGAATTGAATGGATCAAGGCGGGGAAGAATCCCTACTTTGTAAAAGAACTAGAAACAGGCTATGTTGTCATTGGAGATCATCAATACTTTAAGGGCTATACCTTATTTCTGGCAAAAGAGCATGTCACAGAACTCCACCATATGGAGACTTCTAAAAAACTGCGTTTTCTAGAGGAAATGAGTTTGGTCCAAGAAGCAGTCGCCAAAGCGTTTAAAGCTGAAAAGATGAACATCGAACTGTTAGGAAATGGAGATGCCCACGTCCACTGGCACCTCTTTCCAAGACGATCAGGTGATATGAGGGGTCATGGATTGAATGGTCGTGGTCCAGTCTGGTGGGTGCCCTGGGAAGAAATGGCGGCAGAAGATTGCCAAGTGAAATCCCATGAGTTGGAACAAATGATTAAAGCCTTATCCGATGAATTAGAGAAGCACGTGATCTAAGAGAGGAAGTAAAAAATGAAAAAAAGATATATCGTTTTATCTGGTTTGCTAGCAGTAACCCTAGCAGCATGTTCTCAAGAACAACCTAAAAATGAAGAAAATACTCAAAAAACGGAACAAACTAGCCAATCTGAAGGGACTGTAGGAAGCAAATCTCAAGCTTCTAGTCAGAAAAAGGCAGAAGTTGTCAATAAGGGAGATCACTATAGTATACAAGGGAAATACGATGAAATCGTCGTAGCTAATAAGCACTATCCTTTGTCAAAAGACTATAATCCAGGCGAAAATCCAACAGCTAAGGCAGAGTTGGTCAAACTCATCGCAGCAATGCAGGCAGCTGGCTACCCAATCAGCGATCATTACAGTGGTTTTAGAAGTTATGAAACTCAAACCAAACTTTATCAAGACTATGTGAATCAAGACGGTAAGGAAGAGGCAGATCGCTACTCAGCTCGCCCTGGATACAGTGAACACCAGACAGGTCTTGCTTTTGATTTGATCGGGACTAATGGAGAATTGGTAACAGAGGAGAAGGCAGCCCAGTGGCTCTTGGATCATGCGGCTGACTATGGCTTTGTTGTTCGCTATCTCAAAGGCAAGGAAAAAGAGACTGGCTATATGGCGGAAGAATGGCATCTTCGCTACGTCGGAAAAGAGGCCAAAGAAATTGCTGCAAGTGGCCTCAGTTTGGAAGAGTACTATGGCTTTGAAGGCGGAGATTACGTCGATTAAAAAAGAAATTTTTCTCTTGCATTTTTAGATAAATAGTGTATAATAAATGGGTATGTGTAAAGCATACTTGTGGGAGGTAAAAATCTCTAATTACCGCCAAAACCACAAAGGAGGATTTAAAAATGGCTAAAAAAGTCGAAAAACTTGTAAAATTGCAAATCCCTGCTGGTAAAGCTACACCAGCTCCACCAGTTGGACCTGCTCTTGGTCAAGCTGGTATCAACATCATGGGATTCACAAAAGAGTTCAACGCTCGTACAGCTGACCAAGCTGGTATGATCATTCCAGTTGTTATCTCAGTATACGAAGACAAATCATTTACTTTCGTTACAAAAACACCACCAGCTGCTGTTCTTTTGAAAAAAGCTGCAGGTGTTGAAAAAGGATCAGGTACACCTAATAAAACTAAAGTTGCTACAGTTACTCGTGCACAAGTACAAGAAATTGCAGAAACTAAGATGCCAGATTTGAACGCAGCAAACATTGAGTCTGCAATGCGTATGATCGAAGGTACTGCTCGTTCTATGGGATTCACTGTTGTTGACTAATCAATAACACAGTAGAAAATCTCACAGCAGTCTATTAGTTGCTTTTCATACTAGGCAAGTGACTGAGGCTTGTACTTAGGTACAGTAAGGGAACTTAACGAAGTAGGAAAAGGAAAATAATGGACTGAAAACCCGCAAGACTTCATCATTTCGAGGAGTGACGTGGGAGATGAAAATCGATTGAACCACTTACAAGGAGAATAGAAAATGGCTAAAAAAAGCAAACAACTTCGTGCTGCTCTTGAGAAAATCGACAGCACAAAAGCATACAGTGTAGAAGAAGCTGTAGCACTTGCAAAAGAAACTAACTTTGCAAAATTTGACGCAACTGTAGAAGTTGCTTACAACTTGAACATCGACGTAAAAAAAGCTGACCAACAAATCCGTGGAGCAATGGTATTGCCAAACGGAACTGGTAAAACTTCACGCGTTCTTGTTTTCGCACGTGGTGCAAAAGCTGAAGAAGCAAAAGCTGCAGGTGCAGACTTTGTTGGTGAAGATGACCTTGTTGCGAAAATCAACGACGGTTGGTTGGACTTCGACGTAGTTATCGCTACACCTGACATGATGGCTCTTGTTGGACGTCTTGGACGTGTCCTTGGACCACGTAACTTGATGCCAAACCCTAAAACTGGTACTGTAACAATGGATGTTGCTAAAGCAGTTGAAGAGTCTAAAGGTGGTAAAATTACTTACCGTGCTGACCGTGCAGGTAACGTTCAAGCAATCATCGGTAAAGTATCATTTGAAGCTGAAAAATTGGTTGAAAACTTCAAAGCTTTCAACGAAACAATCCAAAAAGCAAAACCAGCTACAGCTAAAGGAACATACGTAACAAACTTGACTATCACAACTACTCAAGGTGTTGGTATCAAGGTTGACGTAAACTCACTTTAATTAACAGATTTTTAAAAACGAGTACGAATGTGCTCGTTTTTTTGATGATAAGTTCACACCAGGGAAAATAACTCCATTAATAGCCTGATGGAGCAATAGAATAGTGCTTTTCCTCTTCTTCTTTCACAAAAAATGTGGTATAATAGAGAGTAAAAACTTTGAAAGAAAGAAAAAGATGAATTTAAAAGATTATATCGCAACGATTGAAAACTATCCTAAGGAAGGCATCACCTTCCGTGATATCAGCCCTTTGATGGCAGATGGAAATGCTTATAGCTATGCTGTTCGTGAAATTGTTCAGTATGCAACAGACAAGAAGATCGACATGATCGTGGGGCCAGAGGCTCGAGGATTTATTGTTGGCTGCCCAGTTGCTTTTGAGTTAGGAATTGGCTTTGCTCCTGTTCGTAAACCTGGGAAATTGCCACGTGAAGTCATTTCTGCTGACTATGAGAAAGAGTACGGTATTGATACCTTGACCATGCATGCTGATGCGATTAAGCCAGGCCAACGTGTTCTCATCGTAGATGATCTCTTGGCAACAGGTGGAACTGTCAAAGCAACGATTGAGATGATTGAAAGACTTGGTGGAGTTGTAGCCGGTTGTGCTTTCTTGATTGAGCTGGATGAGCTTAAAGGCCGTGAAAAAATCGGAGATTACGATTACAAGGTACTTATGCATTATTAATGAAAAACAGTCCTTGGGGCTGTTTTCTCTTCATCTGCTATATAAATTAACTATAGCTAGTTAGAGAAAAACTATAATTGAAAACTATATCTTCATACAGTATAATATAGGGAAGAAGTATTTGGAGGTTTTTGCTTTCAAACAGACAAGATCATTTCCGAAATAGAGAACTGTTAGGAGGGTATTATGCCGATTCGACTTGATAAAAAATTACCAGCTGTGGAGATTTTAAGGACAGAAAATATCTTTGTTATGGACGACCAACGGGCCGCTCATCAGGATATTCGCCCCTTGAAGATTTTGATTTTAAATCTCATGCCCCAAAAGATGGTAACAGAAACGCAACTCTTGCGGCACTTGGCTAATACACCGTTGCAATTAGATATTGATTTCTTATATATGGAAACGCATCATTCCAAGACAACTCGTGCCGAACATATGGAAACCTTCTATAAGACCTTTCCAGAGGTCAAGGATGACTTTTTTGATGGAATGATTATCACAGGAGCACCAGTGGAGCATTTGCCTTTTGAGGAAGTAGATTACTGGGAGGAATTCAAGCAGGTCATCGAATGGTCCAAGACGCATGTTTTTTCAACCCTCCATATCTGTTGGGGAGCACAAGCAGGTCTTTATGTTCGCTATGGTGTTGAAAAGCACCAGATGGATCGGAAACTATCAGGTATTTACCCACAGGACACCTTGAAAGAGGGCCATCTTCTCTTTCGTGGTTTTGATGATCGCTATGTAGCTCCTCATTCTCGTCATACTGAGATTTTAAAAGAAGAAATCTTAAATAAGACTAATCTGGAGATCCTGTCAGAAGGTCCTGAGGTTGGGGTTTCTATCCTGGCTAGTCGAGATTTGCGTGAGATTTATAGTTTTGGTCATTTGGAGTATGATCGTGACACTTTGGCAAGAGAGTATTTTCGTGATTATGAGGCGGGACTCGACCCTCATATCCCAGAGAACTACTTTAAAAATGATGATGTAAATAAGACGCCTTGTCTCTGTTGGTCTTCATCAGCTGCCCTCTTTTTCAGCAATTGGGTAAACTATGCAGTTTATCAAGAAACCCCTTTTGACTGGAGAAAGGTAGAGGATGATGCGGCTGCATTTGGATATTTATAAGAGGAATTATGACATATTTTGACGCTTTTAAAACAGGGAACTTGGTTTTGCCAAGTGCCCTGCTCTTGCATTTTAAGGAACTCTTTCCTTCCAGCGAAGATTTTCTCGTCTGGCAATTTTTCTATTTACAAAATACTACAGCCCTAGGAGATGTTTCGCCTAGCCAAATAGCTGAAATCATTGGGAAAGAGGTAGCAGATGTCAACCAATCCATTTCGAATTTGACAGAAAATGGTTTGCTACAATATCGGACCATTGAACTAAATGGGGAAATTGAGCTCATTTTTGATGCTAGTCTGGCTTTTGAACGCTTAGATAGCTTGTTGGATACCCAAACTCCAGCTACAACTGCCCCAAACCCCAAAAATCAATTGAAGGATCTGGTTGAAACTTTTCAGCAGGAATTGGGACGCTTATTAACACCATTTGAAATCGAAGATCTTTCTAAGACTGTCAAAGAAGATGAAATCAAGGCGGATTTGATCAAGGAAGCTCTCCGAGAGGCGGTTTTTAATGGCAAACCAAACTGGAAGTACATTCAGGCAATCCTACGAAACTGGCGCCATGAAGGCATTCAGTCTGTGGCCCAGGTGGAGGCCAAACGAGCAGAGCGAGAAGCAAACAATCCCAAACAAGTTCAGGCTTCGGCTGATTTCCTCGATGCCATGAATTTGTGGCAAGATTAGTCGCTTGAAAATTCTTGAAAATTAGAGTAAGGTTTGCAAGCTCCTTATAAATATGATAGAATAATAGTGAATAAAATGAAAAAAGAGGTATGTGAAATGTCACGTAAACCATTTATCGCTGGTAACTGGAAAATGAACAAAAATCCAGAAGAAGCAAAAGCATTCGTTGAAGCCGTTGCATCAAAACTTCCTTCATCAGACCTTGTTGAAGCAGGTATCGCAGCTCCTGCAGTTGATTTGACAGCTGTTCTTGCTGCTGCTAAAGGTTCAAACCTTAAAGTTGCTGCTCAAAACTGCTACTTTGAAAATGCAGGTGCGTTCACTGGTGAAACTAGCCCACAAGTTTTGAAAGAAATCGGTACAGACTACGTTGTGATCGGTCACTCAGAACGTCGTGATTACTTCCATGAAACTGACGAAGATATCAACAAAAAAGCAAAAGCAATCTTTGCAAACGGTATGCTTCCAATCATTTGTTGTGGTGAGTCACTTGAAACTTACGAAGCTGGTAAAGCTGCTGAATTCGTAGGTGCTCAAGTATCTGCTGCATTGGCTGGATTGACTGCTGAACAAGTTGCTTCAACAGTTATCGCTTATGAGCCAATCTGGGCTATCGGTACTGGTAAATCAGCTTCACAAGACGATGCACAAAAAATGTGTAAAGTTGTTCGTGACGTTGTAGCAGCTGACTTTGGTCAAGAAGTTGCGGACAAAGTTCGTGTTCAATACGGTGGTTCTGTTAAACCTGAAAACGTTGCTTCATACATGGCTTGCCCAGACGTTGACGGTGCCCTTGTTGGTGGTGCGTCACTTGAAGCTGAAAGCTTCTTGGCATTGCTTGATTTTGTAAAATAATCTAGCTCATTCCAGACAGACAGTTAAAAGTACTAAGTGACTTTGACTGCCTGTCTTATTTTTACTTGGAGCATTCTTGTGAAAGAGGGATTTTTCTAGACTAGGAAAGTTCCTTAGGGAAAGAAAGGCGTGCAGATGCGCGCTCTTTTCTATATCAAAAAGTTATGAAAGGGGGAGTTATGCTCTATATTTGGTCTTATTTGAAAAAATACCCCAAGTGGTTATTCTTGGATTTCTTTGGAGCGGTTTTCTTTGTTGTCGTCAATCTTGGACTGCCAACTGTTCTGGCTCGGATGATTGATGAAGGTGTGAATAAAGGAAATGAACAGCAATTGTATGTTTGGGCTGCAATTATGCTGGTGATTATCCTATGTGGAACCTTGGGGCGTATAGTCTTAGCCTACGCTGCTAGTAAGCTGACGACCAATATGGTCAAGGATATGAGAGATGATCTCTATGCCAAATTACAAGAGTATTCTCATCATGAATATGAAAAGATTGGTGTGTCTTCACTAGTTACTCGCATTACCAGTGATGCCTTTGTTCTCATGCAATTTGCAGAACAGACTTTAAAACTGGGTGTCATCACTCCCATGATGATGCTTTCTAGTATCTTAATGATTTTTCTGACCAGTCCGTCATTAGCCTGGATAGTGGCCTTTGCAGTACCTTTCTTGGCTGTGGTGGTCATTTATGTAGCGGTTAAGACTCGACCATTATCAGAGAAACAGCAGGCTACCTTAGATAAGATAAACCAATATGCCAGGGAAAATCTGATGGGACTCCGTGTCATTCGTGCCTTTGCCCGTGAGGAGTTTCAAGAGGAACGTTTTGCAGGACAAAATGCAGTCTATGCAGCCAATTCCAATCGTCTGTTTAAACTAACCGGTTTGACGGAACCTTTGTTTGTTCAGATTATCATTGCTATGATTGTAGCTATTGTCTGGTTTGCTCTGGATCCTATCAAACAAGGAAGCTTGCAAATTGGGGACCTAGTAGCCTTTATCGAATATAGCTTCCACGCCCTCTTGTCCTTCCTTTTCCTATCCAATCTCTTCACCATGTATCCTCGTACAGCCGTTTCGAGTGAACGGTTGAAAGAAGTCATGGATATGCCGATTTCTATTGATCCAAATGAAGGAGGCGTCAGAGAGACAGCAACCCACGGCTATTTGGAATTTGAAAATGTCACCTTTGCCTATCCTGGTGAGACGGAAAACCCTGTTTTGCATAATATTTCTTTCAGCGCTAAACCGGGTGAAACCATTGCCTTTATCGGATCGACCGGATCGGGCAAGTCCTCTCTTGTGCAATTGATTCCACGTTTTTACGATGTCACAGTTGGAAAAATCAAGGTTGATGGTGTCGATGTGAGGGATTACCGCCTCAAGTCTCTCCGTCAAAAGATTGGTTTTATTCCGCAGAAGGCCTTGCTTTTTACAGGAACTATCGCTGAAAATATCCGCTATGGGAAGGAAGATGCTAGTCACAAAGATTTACATCAGGCAGCGGATGTGGCGCAAGCCAAAGATTTTATCGAAAGCCGAGAAGAAGGCTTTGCGACCCATCTAGCTGAAGGTGGAAGCAATCTTTCTGGGGGACAGAAACAACGTCTCTCAATTGCAAGAGCGGTCATAAAGAATCCTGATATCTATATTTTTGACGATTCCTTCTCAGCCTTGGATTATCGTACGGATGCTATTTTACGTCGTCGTCTCAAGGAAGTCACACAGAATGCAACGGTTTTAATTGTTGCTCAACGTGTCGGAACCATCATGGATGCTGACCAGATCATCGTTCTGGATAAGGGAGAGATCGTGGGTCGCGGTCTCCATGAGGAATTAATGGAAACCAATGATATCTATCGTGAGATTGCTGAGTCGCAGTTAAAAAATGCATCTCTAACAGAAGAATAGGAGGAAATATGAAAACACAATCTAGTTTGGCTCGTTTGTGGAGCTATTTGAAAGCCTACCGTTTTTCTGTCTTTTTTGCAGTCTTTCTAAAAGTTTTAAGCGTAGTCATGAGTGTCTTGGAGCCTTTTGTATTGGGGCTAGCCATTACGGAGTTGACAAAGAATCTCTTAGATATGGCTAATGGTCTTGCAGGCGCTCATATCAACACAGCCTACATCGGGACTGTTTTAATCATTTACCTCTTTAGAGGTCTCTTGTATGAACTTGGGTCTTATTATTCCAACTATTTCATGACCAATGCGGTCCAGTCTATGACTCAGGATCTGCGAAATGAAATGACCGAGAAAATCAATCGTATCCCAGTATCTTTCTTTGACAAACACCAATTTGGTGATTTGTTGGGTCGCTTTACCAGTGATGTTGAGACGGTATCCAACGCTCTTCAACAGTCTTTCCTACAAATTGTCAATGCTGTTCTGACGATTGTTCTCGTCATGGGAATGGTTTTATACTTGAACTTTCAACTGGCTATAGTGGTGATTCTATCCATTCCAGTGACCTATTTTGGTGCCAGAAGCATCCTGAAACGTTCTCAGCCTTATTTTAAAGAGCAGGCGGCTATTTTAGGACGGATGAATGGCTATGTGCAGGAAAATCTCACAGGTTTTAATGTCTTGAAACTCTACGGTCGTGAGGAAACTTCTCATAAAGAATTTTCTAAGATTACAGACGACCTCCAACGTGTTGGTTTTAAAGCCAGCTTTATCTCTGGACTCATGATGCCAGCTCTTCATGCTGTATCAGACTTGACCTATCTGATCGTTGCAGTTCTTGGTGGATTGCAAGTGATTGCGGGTCGTTTGACAGTGGGGAATATGCAGGCCTTTGTTCAGTATGTTTGGCAGGTCAGCCAGCCTATCCAAAACATCACACAACTTGCGGGTCAAATGCAAAGCGCCAAGTCTTCGTTAGACCGTATCTTCGACATCCTAGATGAGACAGAGGAAGTCAAGGGAGAAGAACTCGAAATCCTTGAACCCTTAACAGGTCAGGTGACCTTCCAACATGTTGACTTCCAGTATGTTGAAAACAAGCCATTGATTCGAGACTTTAATCTAGAAGTTCAACCGGGAGAGATGGTAGCGATTGTTGGTCCTACTGGAGCTGGTAAGACGACCTTGATCAATCTGCTTATGCGCTTTTACGATGTCACAGCAGGCGCAATCTTGGTTGACGGGCAGGATATTCGCCAGTTGTCACGTCAAGACTATCGCCGTCAGTTTGGGATGGTCTTGCAGGATGCTTGGCTTTATGAAGACACTATCAAAGAAAACCTACGTTTTGGAAATCTCGATGCCAGTGACGAGGATATTGTAGAAGCTGCCAAAGCAGCAAATGTAGACCACTTTATCCGAACTCTTCCTGGTGGTTACAACATGGAAATGAACCAAGAGTCGAGCAATATTTCCCTCGGGCAAAAACAACTCTTGACCATCGCGCGTGCTCTTCTAGCCAATCCTAAAATTCTCATTCTGGATGAAGCGACTTCCTCTGTTGACACCCGTTTGGAACTCTTGATTCAAAAAGCCATGAAACGCTTGATGAAGGGAAGAACCAGCTTTGTCATCGCCCACCGTCTCTCGACCATTCAAGAAGCAGACAAGATTCTCGTTCTTAAGGATGGACAGATTATTGAGCAGGGAAATCATGAAAGCTTGCTCCAAGCAAAAGGCTTTTATTATGATTTGTACCAAAGCCAATTTTCAAGTAAGTCTGGGCAATCAAGCTAATCAAAACTGTCCAGATTTTTCTTAAATTATCAGTCTATTAAAACTTTTTTAATATGAGTTAATTCCCTTGCTTTTGTATACCAGGAGTAGTATACTTAGGTAGTAATCAATAAATTGGTTACAAAAGTAATATTACGAGGTGAAAAAAATGGTTGAATTGAAAAAAGAAGCAGTAAAAGACGTTACAACATTATCTAAAACAGTGCCAGTAGCATTGGCAAAAACAAAAGAAGTATTGAACCAAGCAGTAGCAGACTTGTATGTGGCTCACATTGCCCTTCACCAAGTTCACTGGTATATGCGTGGTCGTGGTTTCCTTGTATGGCATCCAAAAATGGATGAATACATGGACAGCCTTGATGGCTATCTTGACGAAATCAGCGAACGTTTGATCACCCTTGGTGGCAAACCTTACTCAACTTTGACAGAATTCCTTCAACACAGTGAAATCGAAGAAGAAGAAGGAGAATTCCGTAACGTTGAAGAAAGCTTGGAACGTGTTCTAGCGATTTATCACTATCTCATCGCTCTTTTCCAAAAAGCTTTGGATGTGACTGATGAAGAAGGCGATGATGTTACAAACGATATCTTTGTTGGAGCTAAGGCCGAACTTGAGAAAACAGTTTGGATGCTTGCGGCAGAACTTGGACAAGCTCCTGGTTTGTAAGATATAGTTGCTACCCCTTTTATCATGAGGTGCTTGATAAGCGCCCATGACCAATCATCTTTTAAAAGTCATGTAACTGTGAAAAGTTGCATGACTTTTTTGTCTGCTAGACTTAGGACACATTGTCAAAAGTAGGATTTTACGGTATAATAGTTGCTGTTCGAGAAATTTTGATTTTCAAAGAATAGTGAAATGTTATAAGGAGACCCCATGAACAATTTACCAAATTGCCCAAAATGTAATTCAGAATATGTCTACGAAGATGGAAATCTCTTGGTCTGCCCAGAGTGTGCCTATGAATGGAACCCTGCAGAAGTTGCAGAAGTAGAAGAAGGTGTTGTCGCTATCGATGCCAACGGAAATAAGTTGGCTGACGGCGATACTGTGACCCTTATCAAGGACTTGAAAGTAAAAGGTGCGCCAAAGGATTTGAAACAAGGAACTCGCGTTAAAAATATCCGTATCGTAGAAGGTGACCACAACATCGACTGTAAGATTGATGGTTTTGGAGCTATGAAATTGAAGTCAGAGTTTGTTAAGAAAATCTAGCCATGAAACTGAATTATAAATTTATCTTTTATAGTCGTGTGCTCTTGTTCTTAGCGGCATTTACAGGAGTTTATTTGGAGATTACCAAGCACGGTGGTTTTGGTATGCTCCTTTACTACACAGTGCTATCTAATCTCTTGGTAATGATTTTCACGGGCTATCTACTCCGTGTGATGAGCCGTTCAGGTGAAAATTGGCAAAGTCCGACCTTGCTTCGTCTCAAGGGTGGCGTCACCATGAGTATCATGATTACCTGTGTGATTTACCATTTTATGCTTGCTCCGATTGCGACAGACTTTTACCGAGTGGAAAATTTCCTTTGCCACTATATCGTTCCACTCTGGTTTTTAGCCGACACCCTCTTCTTTGATAAACAGGGTCAATACAAGATCTGGGATCCAGTCTTGTGGACCATTTTGCCTTTGGTTTATATGATTTTTGCCTTGTTTAACGGCTTGGTCTTGAAGCTGAATATTCCAAATTCCAAGGACAATCCCTTTCCATATTTCTTTTTAAATGTGAACAAGGGTTGGGACATGGTCATCAAATGGTATTTGATCATTTTTGTTGCCTATATGGTTGCAGGCTTCATCTTCTATTTGATTAAGCAAATCAAGCGAAAATAGTCTTCCTATTAGGAAAGTTAGGACGGAGTCTTTAGTTCAATCGGGCTCCTTCTTTTCTTGCCATCTTCCTTTTAAAAAGATCAACAGTGAGAAATATACAGAAAGAAAATCCATGAAACAATTTTTAGAACGGGCTAGTATTTTGGCCCTCTCCCTCGTTTTGATTACCTCCTTTTCCATCTCAAGTGCTCTGCCAGCCATGTTTGACTATTATCAAGGCTACCCTAAGGAACAAATCGAGCTCCTGGTCAGTCTCCCTTCTTTTGGAATCATGATTATGCTGGTTTTAAATGGGTTTTTGGAGCGTTTGCTTCCTGAGCGACTTCAGATTAGTCTGGGACTTCTCATCCTCTCTATCGGTGGAACAGCCCCTTTCTGGTATCAGGAGTACAACTTTGTCTTTGCGATGCGAATTTTATTTGGCTTGGGTGTTGGAATGATCAATGCCAAGGCCATTTCCATCATCAGCGAACGCTATCATGGAAAGACACGGATCCAGATGTTGGGCCTTCGCGGATCAGCAGAAGTTGTCGGGGCGTCGATTTTGACTCTAGTGGTAGGTCAACTCTTATCTTTGGGATGGACAGTGACCTTCTTGGCCTACAGTGCGGGATTTTTAGTATTGATCCTTTATCTGCTCTTTGTCCCTTATGGAAAAGAAAAGAAAGAAACAAAGAAAAAAGGGGCCGAAACGACTCGTTTGACAAGACAGATGAAAGGTTTGATTTTTCTATTGGCTGTCGAAGCAGCAGTTGTTGTCTGCACCAATACAGCTATCACCATTCGTATTCCTAGTTTGATGGTGGAAAGAGGTCTAGGGGATGCCCAGTTATCGAGTTTGGTTTTAAGTATCATGCAGTTGATTGGTATCTTGGCAGGTGTGAGTTTTTCTTTCTTTATCTCTCTGTTTAAAGAAAGGTTGCTCCTTTGGTCAGGTATTACCTTTGGATTGGGGCAGATTGTGATTGCCTTGTCTCCGTCATTGGGTGTGATGGTAGTTGGAAGTGTTGTGGCAGGTTTTTCTTACAGTGTGGCCTTGACCACTGTCTTTCAGCTTCTTTCCGAAAGAATCCCAGCCAAGCTCCTTAATCAGGCAACGTCTTTTGCTGTTTTAGGATGTAGCTTTGGGGCCTTTACGACACCTTTCATTCTTGGAGCGATTGGTTTGGTAGCTCAAAACGGTATGTTGGTCTTCACCATTCTAGGATCATGGTTGATTGTAACCTCTATCTTTGTTATGTACCTACTTCAAAAGAGAGCTTAGGATTGATTCCTAAGTTTTTCTTTTTGGGAATTTTGTACCCATGCAGTTATGAATTTTCTAGCTTGTTATGAGACTAATTTCTTGATAAAATAGAGGTTATGACGAGATATAAAGCAACTATTTCCTATGATGGTTACGCCTTTGCTGGCTTTCAGCGCCAGCCCCATGCGCGTAGCGTTCAGGAAGAAATTGAAAAAACCTTGACTAGATTGAATAAGGGGCAAGCAATTACTGTCCATGGTGCTGGTAGGACTGATAGTGGGGTCCATGCTTTGGGACAGGTCATTCATTTTGACCTGCCTTATCAAATGGATGAGGAGAAGCTCCGTTTTGCTTTGGACACCCAGTCTCCTGAAGATATTGATGTGATTTCAATTGAGCTTGTGGTGGATGATTTTCATTGCCGTTATGCCAAGCACAGCAAGACCTATGAGTTTATCGTGGATAGGGGGCGTCCCAAAAATCCCATGCGCCGTCACTATGCTACTCACTTTCCTTATCCGCTTGATGTTGAGCGGATGCAATTGGCAATCAAAAAGCTAGAGGGAACCCATGATTTCACCGGTTTTACAGCATCTGGAACCAGTGTAGAGGACAAGGTTCGTACCATTACAGAAGCCAGTCTTAGGATTGATGAGACAGGGCAGTTTTTGACCTTTACCTTCTCAGGAAATGGTTTTCTTTACAAACAGATTCGTAATATGGTGGGGACGCTGCTCAAAATCGGAAATAATCGAATGCCAGTTGAGCAGATTGACTTGATTTTAGAGAAAAAGGACAGGCAGCTTGCAGGTCCAACAGCGGCACCGAATGGCTTGTATTTAAAGGAGATTCGTTATGAAGAATAATCGTATTTTAGCCCTTTCTGGGAATGATATTTTTAGTGGTGGTGGTTTATCAGCCGATCTTGCTACCTATACCTTGAACGGCTTGCATGGTTTTGTAGCTGTGACTTGTTTGACAGCCTTGACCGAAAAGGGCTTTGAGGTCTTTCCAACAGACGATGTTATTTTTCAACATGAGTTGAATAGCCTGCATGATGTCGAGTTTGCAGGGATTAAGATTGGTCTTCTTCCTACTGTCAGTGTGGCTGAGAAGACCTTGGACTTTATCAAGCAACGTCCTGGAGTGCCTGTGGTATTGGACCCCGTCTTGGTCTGCAAGGAAACGCACGACGTGGCTGTCAGTGAACTCTGTCAAGAGTTGATTCGCTTTTTCCCTCATGTCAGTGTGGTTACGCCAAATCTTCCTGAAGCAGAATTATTGGCTAGTCAGGAAATTAAAAGCTTGGAAGACATGAAAACAGCAGCGCAGAAATTGCATGACTTAGGAGCGCCAGCAGTCATTATCAAGGGAGGTAATCGCCTTAGTCAGGACAAGGCTGTAGATGTCTTTTATGATGGACAAACCTTTACAGTCCTAGAAAATCTCGTCATCCAAGGCCAAAATGCTGGTGCAGGTTGTACCTTTGCCTCAAGCATTGCCAGTCACTTGGTCAAAGGTGATGAACTTTTACCAGCAGTAGAAAGCTCGAAGGCTTTCGTTTACCGTGCCATTGCACAAGCAGATCAATATGGAGTAAGACAATATGAAGCAAACAAAAACAACTAAAATCGCCCTTGTATCCCTCTTAACCGCCCTTTCTGTGGTTCTAGGTTATTTCCTAAAAATTCCCACACCGACAGGGATTCTAACTCTTTTAGATGCGGGTATCTTCTTTGCGGCTTTTTACTTTGGCAGTAAAGAGGGAGCCATCGTTGGAGGACTAGCAGGTTTCTTGATTGATCTCTTATCAGGCTATCCTCAGTGGATGTTCTTTAGCTTGGTCAACCATGGCTTGCAAGGATTTTTCGCAGGATTTAAAGGAAAAGCTCAGTGGTTAGGTCTTATCCTAGCAACCATTGTCATGGTAGGGGGCTACGCCCTAGGTTCTACTTTGATGAATGGCTGGGCGGCAGCCCTACCAGAAATCCTACCAAACTTCCTGCAAAATATCGTGGGAATGGTTGTAGGGTTTGTAGTCTTTCAGAGCGTCAAGAAGATAAAATCATAACCACCCGTCTAACGGGTGGTTTGCACCAGGGCTATAAGCCCAAATCACCAGCCAGCGCCTAAAGACGCTGGCTTTCACGTTGTTCAAGCCTTATTGCTCTTGACTCGTCACTTGCCTCTCAAAGAGGCCTTGGTACTACTTACCACTATCCCTAAAGGGATCCTCATATTCTTTTACACTTAATTTATCTAATGCTATATCATGTTCTTCCTGTTCTTGGATATATTTCCTAATTGTGGCTTCATTAAGTCCTACTGTACTCACGTAATAACCTTCTGCCCAAAAATACCGGTTGCCAAACTTGTACTTGAGGTTGGCGTGTTTGTCAAACATCATGAGTGCACTTTTGCCTTTTAAATAACCCATGAAACTTGAAACACTTATCCTTGGTGGAATACTTACTAACATATGTACATGATCAGGCATTAAGTGTCCTTCGATAATCTCAACACCTTTATAACTACATAATCGGTGGAATATTTCTCCCAAACTACTTCGATATTGATTATAAATGATTTTTCGTCTATACTTAGGGGTGAACACAATGTGATATTTGCACATCCACTTTGTGTGTGATAAACTATGTGCCTTTTGTGCCATATTTTTCTCCTTTCGCTTTACAATTGGCTTGAACACCTTTATTGTATCGCGTTTGGAGTTTTTTGGTATAACCTTCGACGCGCACCCGCATAGCGGGTGGTTTATTTGTCTCGCACCTAGCGGAGCGAGACGGACTAATAGTCACATAATAAAAAAGTCAGCTTCAATAGCTGACTTTTTGCTTGTCTAGGTTTAATCAAAATAAAGCAAATCTTTGCTGGTGCTTGTAAAGAGGTCAAAGCCATCCTTAGTGACGACACCGCAGTCTTCGATACGAACGCCGACTTTACCAGGGATATAGATACCTGGTTCAACAGAGAAGCACATGCCTTCTTCGATGACCATGTCATTTCCTTCCATGATAGATGGGAATTCGTGGACATCCATACCGATACCGTGGCCGAGACGGTGGTTGAAGTACTCGCCGTAACCAGCTTTTTCGATGACTTCACGGGCAGCGCGGTCCACTTCATGTGCAGTCACCCCCGGTTTGATAAAGTCAAGGGCAGCTTGTTGGGCTTCAAGGGTCAAGTTGTAAATATCTTTCTTGAATTGGTCTGGTTTGCCGACAGCGACTGTACGAGTCATATCTGATGCATAGCCATTGACCATAACACCCAGGTCAAAGAGGAGAAGGGCGTCTTTTTCGACCTTGTTTGCACCAGGAATTCCGTGTGGATTTGCAGCATTGTCACCAGTCAAGACCATGGTATCAAAACTCATTTCATAGCCTTCACGCTTTAAGGCAAAGTCGATTTGGGCGATGATATCTGTCTCTGTTTTATCAAGAGAAATATTGTCAAAACCAACTTTTACAGCTTTATCAGCATAGAGACCTGCAACCATCATTTTTTGGACTTCATCGGATGATTTGATGAGGCGCATGCGTTGGATGCGAGGAGTGAGATTTTCAAACTCAGCAGTTTCAAAGACTGCTTTCAATCCATGGTATTTAGTCAAGATGAGATTGTCAAACTCAACAGCGACACGTTTGAAGTCGTGCTGTGGTAAGGCATTTTTGATTTTTTGCCATGGATTTTCAGAATCCACATAGCCCACAACTGGGAAGGAAACGGTGCTGGTTGCACGCTCCACTTCAAGAGCTGGGACAAAGAGGAGAGGTTCCTGATCCACTAGAACAAAGAGGAACATTTGGCGTTCATGGGGATCACTGTAAAAGCCAGTGAGGTAATTGATAGTGACGGGGTCAGATACGACAGCGACGTCTAGTTTTTCTGATTCAAGATATGTTACGATTTGTTGTAATTTAGACATATGCTACCTTCTTTCTACCCCTCTATTTTGGCAAAAAAAGAGAGAAAATGCAAGGGAGAAGGGTAAAAGAGCAGGCAAAAAGAACTCCGACAAGATAGCGGAGTTCTTTGATCTAGTTTTCTTTAGTTTAAGAAAAGTCTGCCTTGCTTTTTACGTCGCTGTATTCTTCAGCGATTTCTTGACTGAGGATGTCCTCATAGGCAGGGAGTTGGATATCCTGACCGTATTTCTTCTTGAGGGCAGTAGTGACTAGGCGATAAGCTAGATTGGCATTACGAGAGAGGATAGGTCCGTGGAAGTAGGAACCAAAGACATTCTTATAATGAACCCCTTCGCCGATCTTTTCTTCGTTATTTCCATTTCCATAGACAACCTGACCTAGCGGTTTTTGATCATCTGAGAGGAAGGTGCGACCTTGGTGATTTTCAAAGCCATAGTAGGTTTCATCGAAGTCTTCATTGTGAATCTTGATGTCACCGATAAAGCGATTATTGGTTTGGTTGAGGGTGTAGTGACCCATGACACCGAGTCCTTCGATACGTTTACCTGAAGCTTCAACATAATATTGGCCCAATAGTTGGAAACCACCGCAGATAGCGAGGACTACACCGTCGTTTTGGATGTAGTTGTCAATGCTCTCTTTTTTAGCAGGCAGATCGCCTGCGATGATACTTTGTTCAAAGTCTTGACCGCCACCGAAAAAGGCAATATCATAGTGATTTTCATCAAATTTATCATGAAGAGAAACGATGTCAACCGTCACATGTGCCCCCAGTTTTTCAGCCACATACTTGAGCATGAGGATGTTTCCATTGTCCCCGTAGGTATTCATGAGGTTCCCATAGAGGTGGGCGATGTTGAGCTGATAAGGGTAGTTGCCAGCTTTTGAGGAAAGTGAAGTATAAACCATTAGTTCATCTCCTTTCTAACAATCTGACGACTAGCCAGCAGTTCGCGGAATTCCAGCATAGCAGTATAAGTAGCCAGGATATAGGCATGCTTGCAGTCTTGCTTCTCAATGGTTTTGAGAACTTGCTCCAGATTGCTTGTCTCAGTGATTTTATCAGCTGGATAGCCTGTCACACGAAGACGACGCGCGATTTCAGAATGACGAACACCACCAGCATTGATTTCAGGGATGCCCATCTCAGTGATTTGTTC